>HG326877.1:0-300000 GCA_000470055.1 Campylobacter coli 76339
GGCACGGAGTTAGCCGGTGCTTATTCCTTAGGTACCGTCAGAATTCTTCCCTAAGAAAAGGAGTTTACGCTCCGAAAAGTGTCATCCTCCACGCGGCGTTGCTGCGTCAGGGTTTCCCCCATTGCGCAATATTCCCTACTGCTGCCTCCCGTAGGAGTCTGGACCGTGTCTCAGTTCCAGTGTGACTGATCATCCTCTCAGACCAGTTAAGCGTCATAGCCTTGGTGAGCCATTACCTCACCAACTAGCTGATACTATATAGTCTCATCCTACACCGAAAAACTTTCCCTACTCAACTTGTGTTAAGCAGGAGTATAGAGTATTAGCAGTCGTTTCCAACTGTTGTCCTCTTGTGTAGGGCAGATTAACTATACCTTACTCACCCGTGCGCCACTAATCCACTTCTAGCAAGCTAGAAGCTTCATCGTTCGACTTGCATGTATTAGGCACGCCGCCAGCGTTCACTCTGAGCCAGGATCAAACTCTCCATAAAAATTATAGATAGTTTAATCTTTTTCTTCAAAGAAAAAGTAATGAAGATTAAAAATAAAAACTTTTAATCTTTAAATATTTAGATTGAATAGATTTTACATAATAACTTATGCCTAAATCTTTTCTGGCTCAATCGATCACTTATTTAGATTTCAAAGATTGACTAATAAGATTTGAAATAACAATATTAATTTTAAAGAACAAAACAAAAAATCATTTACTGAATATAAATTAAAGTTGTATAAACTTTAAGATTATAATTTAAAGATCTTAAGTCCTTTTTTTGAAAAAGGAAATGAAAGTATAACTAATTAAGCTTAAAGGATTATTAAATAAGGCTAAAAATTAGCCTTATTTTTAAAAATTTTTGGAAATGGGGGTTTAGAGTTTAAAAATAGTTATTTCAGCTTGAAGATTGTCTGAAATATTTTTTAGCTCTGTCATTGCATTTTTATTTTCACTGACAGCTTGTTGAGTCTTAGAAGAAATATCTGCTACAGTTATGATTTTTTCTTCAATTTCTTCCATTAATTTCACTTGAGCAGCCACTTCTTGATTTACTTCTTGCGCTTTAAAAAGACTATCGTTAGCTTGTCTATAAATTAAATCCACACTATCTCTTACTTCCTCACTTAAACTTTTACCTTGAGAAATCAATGGTATAGACTCTTCTATAACGCCTACTGTTGCTATCGTTTCTTCTTGAATTTGTTTATTAATCATAGCAATTTGATCTGTTGCTCCGCCCGTTTTTTCAGCTAGTTTACGAATTTCATCAGCAACAACAGCAAAACCCCTACCTACATCTCCAGCCCTAGCAGCTTCTATAGCTGCATTTAGAGCAAGTAAGTTGGTTTGATCCGTAATCTCACTAATAAGCTCTGTACTTGTTCCTATGTTCTTAGCATGTTCGCTCAATAAAGCAATTTGTTGAGAAACTCTAGAAGAATTGCTCGCTATATATTCCATTTGAGAGGCTGTATCCTCAGCATGTTTTTTGTTATTTTGACAGACTTGAGTAGTATTTTTTGAATTTTCTTCCGTTTCTAAAGCCATTTTTGAAACATTTTGAGTTTTTTGACTGATTTCTCGAATTTTAAGAGCAGACTCTCTAGAAGTCTCGCCTTGAAAAATCACTGCTTTTTCGGTTTCGCTTATACGAGCTACTACTTTATCAGCTTTTTGATTTAATTCATTAGATATTACAATCATTTTTTGAACTATATTTCGCAATTGATCTTGCATTCTTGAAATAGAATAAAGTATACTTTGTTTATACTCTGTATGAATTTGCTGCGTTAAATTACCATTGGCTACTTCGGTGATAATTCTATTTACATCTCTTGGTTCGCCACCCACAGATTGTTTAATGTATCTTACTATCAAATAAGCAATAATTGCAGAAAAAACTAAAGCAATTATAATGATACTCATCATAATGAATTTAAATGATCTAGTTTCCAAAAGTGCCATTTGGGTCATTTTTTGATTGTCTAACTCTTGATAATCAATCAATTTATTAGTTTGCGCTAACCATAAGATAAATTCTGGTCTAGCAGAGTCTAAAACCAACTGAGTCGCTAGCTGAATATCATTTTTATTTACCACTGCATCAATAATCTTTTGATAAATTTGCGTGGTAACTTCTTTGGTTTTAGCAATATCTTTAACCATAGAATGCACATTTGAATCGCCCCCACCCTTAGCTAAAATATCATTTAAAATAAGCTCAGCTTCTTCATAATCTTTTTCAAGCTTTTGTATTTGAACTAAAGTTTTTTTCAAATCTTCTTGATCTTGCGCTAAAACAACATCGCGAATTAAAATAGATCTATCGTGAATACTTCCTCTAAAATTAATTGCTTGGCGAGAAATCAAAGCATTTTCCCCTGTTGCTGTCGTGAGAGTCTGATCTAAAAAATTCACTTTAGCTATCGAAAAAATAGCTATAAAAAGCATAACAAAAATAATCAAAGCAAAGCTTAAATACAATCTTGCCGAAATTCCTAGTTGGTTCATTGTCCTCTCCTTTTTAAAATTTTTGCCCGGAATAATAACAAAAATTATTAAACAATAAAGGTTTTAAATTTGAGAACATTGAAATTTTGTATTATTGATTATTATTTCTTGTTGGACATAATCTTGAAATTTAGGTATATAGGCAAAACCACTAAGCGGATTGATCGCTATGCAAATTTGGTTTTCTTGTGTTGAAGTTAATCGTATAATGCATTCTTGATTTGTTTTAGCCAAATTTTTATCATAAATACCTTGAGAGGTTCGCAAAGGAGAATACAACCTTCCTTTTTCATCAAAGATTATCTTTGTAGAACCCCTGCACGAACCCTTAAATTCTACCTTCTTTATACCAAACTTTTTAAGAATATTAAATCTTTGCGTAGTTTTATTGTCATTTTTATCGATCACTCCACTTTGGCCTGAATTCATTAATTTTTTAGGATTTATGATATCTACAGCGATTTCACGGTCGATATTGATCTCAGTTTTCCCTAAATTTGCATTTCCGTCGCCATTTTTATCTAAAAATATCGTATAGGTTTGCTCATAATTTGTTGCTGCTGAATTGATAAAATATAATTGCCATCTACTTTTATACCATTCTCTTTTTGCTACTGCTAATTCCAAACTCCTAAAACTCTCTTGAATCATCGCCAAAGATCTTACATAGTATATATCATTAAGAATTTGTTTTGCCCCTTGTATCAATCTATCTTGTTTTAGGCTAATTTGTGCTATAGAAATCATAAGGCCTAAAATTAAAACCACTAAGACTAATTCAAAAAGCGTAAAAGCATTGCTAGTATCTTCGAATTTGATAAATTTTTTCAAATTTTCCTAGCTTTATTGTAATATTTTTTTGATTTTCATCAATTTGTTCTTTATTTTTAATACTTTTTAGATAAAAAGTATTGCTATCTTCGATACCATAGAATTTCAATCTTGGCTGCAAGGATGTACCGACTCTTAATTCAAAAATTTCTTGTTTTTTAAGCTCTTTACTTAATTCTTTGGCAAGGTGATAGTTATTGGCAAAATTATATTTTGGATCAGAAACAAAATAATACAGAATTTGATTCCCTATGATAATAAAATAACAAAATAGTAAAAAAATGATAGAACATTCTATAAAAATTTTATATCTTAATCTAAATTGCGGCAAACGCACTCTATAGCTTGCCATCAGGGTTTTGATAAGTAATGGCGTGCAAATCACACAAAAAGGTAAAAAATCCTCCAAATAAAGCTTTTGCCTCAAAGAAAGTAAGGAACAAAAAATAAAAGTTACACTCATTAAAAACCATAGCAAACTTTTTTGCTCTTTAAAAGTCAAACGATAAACCACATAAAAAAAGTAAATAAAAACAAGCGGTGAAAAACAAGCAGCAAAAATTCCCAAAGTATCCAAGAAATATCCCCTTGGGCGCCCACCTGTATCAAAACCATAAAAACTTATACTCAAACCAAAAAGCACAAGAGCCAAAGTAAGCAAAAAAGAATTTCTTTTATAAATTCCAAAAAAGAAAAAGGTTAAAAATAAAATATTAAAAGACTTATCTACAAATAAAGTTAAAATCAAAAGTGGATAAAAAATCCATTTTTTTTCATATTCATACGCACATAATATAGCTAGTGTTAAAAAAATCACGATAGAGGCTTCATTTACCAGCAAAGCACTTGCGACTGTTCCTGGTAATAATACAAAAAGCAAAAGAGATAAAAAACTATCAAAATGAGTTTTTGTATATTTTAAAGCTAAAATATAAAGCAAAATACAACTTAAAAAATGAAAAAATAAAATAGGAATTCTCAAACCAAAATCATTTTGTCCAAAAATAAAAGTCCCAAAATGTGTAAGATAATAAAGCAAACCGTGATCTAAAAATAGGAATTTTTTTTCATCTGCAAAATAAATTTTAGCTTCATCTGTGCTTATGCTAAGAGTTGAAATTCCATAAAGTAAAGCCAATAAATCAAAAGCAAGTAAAAGGATAATAAGCTTATAGTTTTTGATTTTTTCCATGAAAATGATTTTACAAAATTAAACTTAAAATATCAACCGATGTAAATTTCAAAATAACCCACTCCTAGCCCTTTAAAATAAAAATATTTTTCTAAAAACCGAATTTACAACACCTCATTTTCTTTCTTTTTATAACTTTTTAAAGAGCTTATAAATTTTTTAACTTATTTTTGAGATTTCTTTTCTTATTTTTTGTAAAATTATAGTATATTTTTAAAAATTTTATTAATACATTGATTTTATCTTAATTTAATTTTAATCAAAGCAAAAGGCGAAAATGCAAACAATTGATCAAATTTTTCAAGCACAAATTGAAATTAAAAAATCTACTTTTTTATCCTATCTTTGCCCTTTTAGGGATTTTAAAAATTTGCTTGTAAATTTAAAAAAAGAACATCCTAAGGCTGTTCATTTTGTTTATGCTTATCGAACTTTAAATGAATACAATCAAATCATAGAAGATAAAAGCGATGATGGCGAGCCTAAGGGTACTTCAGGCATACCCTCTTTAAATGTTTTAAGGGGATATGATCTTATCAATACCGCAGTCATCACTGTAAGATATTTTGGTGGCACTAAACTTGGGACAGGAGGGCTTGTAAGAGCTTATAGTGATGCAGCAAATGCGGCGATTAACAATGCTTCCTTGCTGGCTTTTGAATTTAAAAAAAATATTAAAATCGCCATAGACTTTAAAAATCTCAATCGATTTGAACATTTTTTAAGAACTCACTCTTTGGAATTTGAGCGAGATTTTAAAAATGAAAAAGTGATTTTAAACTTAAATTTAAACGAAGAAGAAGAGCAAAAGTTTGAAATCTTTTGCACCAAATTTACACCTTTTGAAATAGAGAAATTATAATCCATCTTAAAGCCTCATTTGAGGCTTTAATTTAAATCGCATTGAGCAAATCACCCAAAAGACTACTGTCTTTATTTTGTCCATTTGCATTTTGATTTAAAAGATCATTATGCACGCTCGCACTTTGAGCTTTTAAGGAAAGTTCACCCTCGTTTTGCCTAAAACGATAAGCATACATACTTGACATTTGTGCGTATTGAGAGGAATTAGAGTTTGAACTTTGGGTATTGTTTTGTAAATTTCCTTCCGCACTAGAAGTACCCGAATTTTCCTCTAATTTACTTAATATATCTATAAAATCAGAATCAGAAGTCGAAGAATAATCTTCTACTTGCTTATCCACCTGCTTATACTGACCACTAATCGCATCATATTCATATGAGCTAATAGTCCTATAATTTACTTGCATAGCTTTCTCCTTTCAAAATATGCAAAAACTATGCAAGCAAAAAGTGTTCCTTAGTCGCCGTGAGTTGGTAAATGTTCTACATCAAGCTCATTATCTCTTATAAATTCTTCTTTTGCTCTTTTGCAATTTTCATCGCGTATTTTACGGTACTCGTTGCGTATAGTGATTTCTTTATCGCTTAAGGGTCTATCCTCTAAAAAACTGATGTGAAAATAAGTATCATCGCTTTTTGAATAAGTATTGTAAAAATCTATATAATCAAAATAATCCTTACCATTATCAAACTCTACCACTTCTTCTGTATAAATAGTAGGTCCAAAGCCTTTATGATTTTGGGTAAAATGTCCAAAGCCTGCGCTATACTGAATTCTAAATTTAGCCATCATTTTCTCCTAAAAATTCTTGGTAAGTTCCACGAAAATCGGTCAGTTCTCCATCTTTTAAATGCCAAATACGATTAGCAAAAGCAGAAACTAGCTCTCTATCGTGACTTATACAAAGTGCAACACCCTTGAAATTATACAAAGCTTCACCAAGGGCTATGATACTCTCAAGATCTAAATGGTTATCAGGCTCATCCAAAAGTAAAAAATTTGGACGCTCTAGCATTAAACGCGAAAGCATTAAACGATGTTTCTCTCCTCCGCTTAAACTTGCCGCCATTTTCTCTTGATCACTACCACTAAAAAGCATTCTACCTAAACACTTTCGAATTTCATCCAAATCTTTGAATTTTTCACTCATAAGCCATTCGTAAAGTTTCAAATTTTCACAAATTAAATTACTTGTATCTTGGGGAAAATATCCAAGTTCTATAGTCGCTCCAAGGTGCATAGAACCGCTATCAGGAGTAATAGCATTGGCAATGATTTTAGCCAAAGTCGATTTACCCACACCATTTGCACCAATTAGGGCAATTTTGTCATTTTTTTCGATTTTTAATTCTAAATTTGAAAACAATTCTTTATCATAAGTCTTGCTAATACCCTTAAGCTCTAAAACTTCATTTCCTATTTCACGATTTGTTCTAAAAACTATACTTGGATCCCTGCGACTTGAAATTTTAATCTCTTCAAGTTCTAATTTCTCCAAAGCTTTTGCACGACTTGTAGCTTGTTTTGCCTTAGAAGCATTCGCACTAAAACGACGGATAAAATTTTCTAATTCCTCTCTTTCTTTTAAAGTTTTATCACGTTTAAGTTCAGCTTGTTTTGCCAAAAGTGTTGAAGCCATATACCAATCATCATAATTTCCCGCAAAATCACGAATTTGCTTAAAATCCACATCTAAAATTCTTGTACAGATTTTATTTAAAAAATGCCTATCATGAGAAATCACCACCAAGGTTCCTTCGTGTCTTAAAAGCTCATTTTCAAGCCAAGAAATGGCTTCTAAATCAAGGTTGTTTGTAGGCTCATCTAAAAAAAGTACATCTGCGCCCAAAAACAATACTTGTGCAAGCAAGACTTTAAATTTATCTGCACTTTGCAAGGTGCTCATCAAAGCATCAAAATCTTTGATTTTTAAAGAGCTTAAAATTTTCTCGCAACGCGTTTCACAATCATAATTAGGATCCTCTTCGGCCGTTATCATCTCAAGCTCGCTTAAGCGTTCGTTGATCTCATCTGTAAATTCTTCACTCATATAAAGTTTTTCTTTTTCTTTTAAAGCATCATATAAACGCTTATTGGCGCACATTACCGCATCTTTGATAGTGTAATTTTCAAAAGCAAATTGATCTTGACCCAAAACAGCCACTCTTAAGCCTTCATCAAAGACGACTTCTCCACTACTTGACTCTATCTCACCCGAAAGAATTTTTAAAAAGGTAGATTTTCCCGCACCATTGGCACCGATAAGTCCGTATCTTTGCCCACGGACAAGTTTTAAATTCACATTTTCAAATAAAAGTTGATTTGCAAAGCGCATAGTAAGATTTTTAACTTCAACCATAATTTTCCTTCAATTTTTTAAGAAATTGTAGCGAAAAAAGACTTGAAGTTAATTGAGTAATAAAAAAGTTAAATCATAAGTTTTTTAGTTTACTTACAAATATAAGATGAAATCACCCGAATTTTGATAAAACAAATTTTTAAGATTTTTTCTATACAATTCCTACTTTTATCTTTAAAATTTTAAGGTTTTATTTAATGTTTTTATTACAATCTTTAAGTGTGTTTAGTATATTTTTTGAATTTTTAGCACTTGCTTTGGCATTTTATTTTAAAAATACAAGAATTTTTTTTCTTACGCTTGCCTTGCTTATTTTTCATCTTCCCTATCTTTATACAAGTACTTTTCAAGCACATTTGTTTGTTTCTTTATTTTTACCTTTAGTTTTCATTTTACTTAGTATTAAACAAATGGGAAAGCTAATAATAGAACAAAAAAATTTAAGCTCTGCAGTTTTACTTGTTTTTATAATACTTTTAAGCTTTTTCTTGCCAAGAAATACAGGTTTTAGTGCCGCGAATTTGGATTTTCATTTTTTAAATTTGAGCTTTTTTAAGCCTCTTAATGAGCTTAGCTTTGTATTTTTTATATTTATTTCACTTATCTTAATCCTCAAAGCCCTTAAAAATAAAGAAAACTATCTTTTTTTAGCCTTCTTAGGAGCAAATTTGCAATTTTTATTTGAAAGTTTTTGGGGATTTGCTTATTTTGAATTTGCAAGTTTGATTTTTTGCTTTTATTTGATTCATCAAGCCTATAAAATCGCATTTTTTGACACATTAACCAAGCTTCCTAATGAAAAAAATCTCAATCGCTTTATCAAAGGTAAAGATTCTTACACTATAGCCTTACTCCATTTTAGTGAATTTAAGGATACCCAAAAAATATATATCAAGCTTATTTTAAAACAAATTGCAAAGATTTTAAAACGCTTTAAAGCAAAAATTTTTATCGTAGAAAATGATTTTATTTTGATTTTTAATGACAAGGATACGGCTTTAAAACATCTTGCTTTTTTAGAATCTACATTAAAAAATACAGAATTAAAACTTGAAAATGAAACCTTTAAACCTGAATTTAAACTTGTATGGAAAGAAAAAGAAGGAAATTTAGCTCAGAATTTACAAAGCCTAAGAGTAAAACTCTAAGGCTTAAAAATTATTTTTCGTTAGCTTCAACTTCGATATTAAGATGAACATCATCACCTAAAGTAATGGTTGAAGTGCCTGGTGCAAAGTTAAAATCAGAGCGTTTAATTTTACCATTTAAAGAAAAACCTACTTTTTCTTTACCATCTTTACCTTTAGCTGTACCGCCGATTTCAGTATCTAAAACCACCTCTTTAGAAACACCTGCTATGGTTAAAGTTCCTGTCATTTTACCTTTTTCGTTATCGATTTTTTCATATTTTTTCATTACAAAAGTCATATTAGGAAATTGTTTTGCTTTGAAAAAATCATTTTGTTGTAAGTGATTATCTCTTGTTTGGTTGTCTGTATTTACAGATGCTACTTTGATTGTTGCTTCAAGTTTTTTAAATTCAAAACTCGCAGGATCAAAATCAATTACCGCATCGTAATCTTGAAAATTTCCTTTTACATTGCTGATTTGTAAATGTTTAATTTTAAAACCTACATCAGTATGAGTTTTATCTAAAGTATATTCTTTAGCAAATAAACCTGTACCTAGCAAAGAAACCGCAACAAGGGAGCTCAATAAAATCTTTTTCATTTTATTCCTTTCTTTATAATTTTATGTAAAAAGAATTCTATTAAACAAAAAACAATCAATTATTAATGATAATTATACTCCATTTTATTTTTTAGTAAAGTTACAAATTCATCAAAGCTAGGCAAATTTAAATCCTTAAATTCTCTTTGTTGTTTGCCCCACATACACTCTGGAAAAAAGGCATCTTCTTTAAATCTTGCCATTACATGAAAATGTACCCTTGGGACATAGTTTGCAAAAGAAGCAATATTAATTTTTTCAGGTTTATAAAATTCTATCATAGCCTTTTCACATCGCAAGATTTTATCAAAAAGTTCTTTTTGAAGCTCACAAGGACAATCACTAAATTCTTTATAAATCTGCTTAGTAAAAATTTTAATCCAAGGTACTTGAGATTCCTCTTTTTCGATATAAATCCACTCATTTTCATAAATCATTAATCTTCCTTTGAAATTGTATTGATTGTTATTTTACAAAATTTATCAAATTTTTAAGTCAAAATGCGTTAATATTGCTAAAATATATAAAAAAACAAAAGGAGGAAAAATGCAAATTGGCTTAAATTACAACTATGCTAGTAATTCCTCTTATGAAAAAACACAAAAAAATAATACCACACAAGAAAATACAGAAAACACAAACTCACAAAATAAAGACTCGAAACAAAATAATGAACAAACCCAAATGATAAACGGAGTTGAACTTACCCTGCAACAAGTGCAACAACTTCGCGAGCTTCAAAGCATAGATAGAAATGTAAAAGCTCACGAAGCAGCGCATCAAGCTGCAGGAGGTGGCTTAGCTGGAGCGGCTAGCTTTAGTTATACAAGAGGGCCTGATAATCAAATGTATGCTGTAGCGGGCGAAGTTCCTATCAGAATGCAAGAAGGAAGAACACCTGAAGAAACTATAGCCAATGCGCGTCAAGTTGCTGCAGCAGCTATGGCGCCTGCTGACCCTAGCCCGCAAGATTATAAAGTCGCTGCAAATGCTGCAAAAATGGAATTTGATGCAAGAGCTGAAGCAACAAAACTTAAAGCTCAAGAAGCAAAAGAAAAAAAGGAAGAAGAGGAAGAAAAACAAGAATCTTCTGATAAAAACAATCAAGACTCCAAAAACAACCCTGAAAAAGTAGAAGCAAACAAAGAATTTAAAAATTTCATTGGTACAATCTATCAACAAAATTCACAAAACAATCAAATCAATTTTAGTTTAGTTTCTTAAAAATATTTTCGATGATATTTTAGTAAATTTCTATATTTTGAGAATTTAGCTTTCTATAAGCAGCACAAGCTTCTTGGTGTTTTTTATCACAAGCCATACCTAAATATCTCTTAGCCTTTTTTAAATCTTTTTTCTCAAGCTCATAATAACGCCCGATCAGATAACAAGCCTCTCCAAAACCCAAAGTACAAGATCTAGAATAAAAAGATAAAGCTGATTTAAGATTTTGTCTCATAAGCTCTCCTCTTTCATATAAAAAGCCTAATTTATAGCAAGCCCTAGCATCTTTTAAATCGCAAGATCTTTTATAAAAATGCGTAGTCATTTGACCATCTTTTTCATCTTCATAAAATAAACCAAGACGATTACAACTTGAAGAATCGCCTAAATTACAAGCCTTATTAAAGGCTAAAAGAGATTCGTTTTTATAACCCTTATCTTCTAAAACCAAAGCCATATTAGAACAAGCCTTAGCTAAACCGAGCTTGCAAGATTTATCATAAAATTTATACGCTTTGTTAAAATCCCTTGTAACCCCTTGAGCATTTTCATTCATATAGGCCAAAGAAAAACAAGCTTTAGCACTATCTTTCTCGCAAAGTCTTTCAAAAATTTCATATGCTTTTACAAATTTATTTCCCTCATAAAGTCTTAAGGCATTATCTAAATCGTCCACGGCAAAAAGAGTATGAAAAAACAAAGATAAAATAAAAAATATCCTCATAAATTTTCCTTCAATGCACTTCTTACTTCTAAAATTTGCTCTTTGCGTTTTTGCAATTCTACTTTTTTTAAGTCTAAAATTTTATTTTTTTCTTTAATTATATTTTTATTTTGTTCTAAAAAATGATTAGATATTTTTACTAAAATCGGCTTATTGATAAGTAAAGCTTCAAATTCATAGACATTGAGTTCGGTTAAAACTCTCTCATAAATTTCACTCTTCTTAGGATAAAAAAGAGCAAATTCAGAGCTATCTAACTCATAAAGAACTCGACTTTCGTTGATTTTTCTACTAAAAAATAGCCAAGCTTAATTTTGTAGCATTTTCATAATTTGCAAAAGCTTTGAGATTTAATTTTTCAAAAAATAAATCCAACTCCAAAATACTTTTAAATAAAAGTTCTTTAAAGTCTTTTAAAAAGTACTCATCACTTGCATTGCAAAAAGCCCTAAGTTCGCTAAAATTTTTATCACTTTGCAAGATATGATCTTTTTGTATATTTGAAAATTCAGCTTTAAAAAGCAGTATGTCTTTTTCTAAATTGTCTATAAAATCTTTTAATTTTTGTTTTATCTTTTCAAATGATTCATAAATTTCATTTTTGATTTTTTTAAATTCTTTATTCATCATATCACTGTTATAAAACATTGCCAAAAAAGCATCATCGCTCGAGATAAAAGGGGCTTTATAATCGTATTTTACATATAAATCCTTTTTCAAAAACCCCTTAGCTTCTTTATAAAAATGAGCCTCTTTTTCTTTAATGCAATTAAAAATTTCACTTGCAATTCTCTCACCAATACTTTTAAGCTTGTTTAAAATTTGATGATTTAAAATTTGAACTTCTTTTATAAAATCATCAAAAGAAGAATTTAATTTCTCTTGATAAGTTTGAAATTGATTTACAAGCTTGTCGAAAATATCTACAAAAAGCCTATTTTCATCTTCTAAAACTTGACACAAATGAAGCATTTTTCTCTTTGTAAATTTTTGTTTTAAAGCTTTTTCATCTAAGCTATCTAAAAAATCTAATAAAAGATTAAAATTAGATTCTTTATATTTTACCTCCTCTTTTGCTTCCTTGCAAGAAATGGCAATCAATTCTTTAAAATATTTAGAAAAAACTGTTTTAGCATAACCTAATACATTTTCTAATTCTTGAGCGCTAAGCTTATCTTTTTGATTTAAGACACAAATGCTGTTTTCACCCAAAAGCTCTAAATTTGCCTTTATAGCGTCTTCTTCGCTCTTTTTTCCTGCATTATCAATCAAGCTTAACCAAATCGCCGCATGGATATTTTGAAGCTCCTTTAGAGTGGTTAAAGTATCATCTTCATTAGCATTGAGTCCTGGAGTATCCACTAGAGTGATTTTTTTAAGTAAAGGTATGGGTGCAAAAATATGCAAACTTTTTGTTTCTTTTATATTATTTCTTTGATCTGTATATTTTGCCAACTCCTCTATATGGGTGATTTCATCACTTCCATCTTGAAATTCAACTCTTAAAAAATATTCATCTGCATAACGCAAAAAAGTAGGTTTAAAAGTAACTGGTACCACTCCTGTAGGCAAACATTCTTTTTTTAAGATTAAATTTAAAAGGGTGGATTTTCCGCTTGAAAATTGACCTATGATAGCAATATTAATATTTTTTTCTAAAGAAAAACTCAATTCTTCAAGCTCTTGAGTAAGATTATAGCTTGGGTGCATGAAAGGCTCATTTAGTTTTTTACACAGCATTTTAATTTGCCCTTCAAAGCTTTTATCAAAATCTATATTATAGGCATCTTCATAAGCTTTTATAAAATGATTTAAAATATTAATTTGCATTCATAAGCTCCACTTCAAGCTGTTGTAATTTTGCAATTTTTTCCAAATTTTCCTCATAGGAAAATAAAATATCAGCATTTTGATTTTTAAGATTATTGATCAATTGTTCAATACTTGCTAGCTTTTCTTTTTGCAATACTTCATAATTTGCCATTCTTTCATTCAAGAAAGCAAAAAAAGCGCCATTGATATCTAAATCCTTTAATATAGCACCTATATTAAAACTTTCAAAAGTACTAAAAATCACTTCCGTTAGTCTTGTTTCAAGCTCAAATAAATCGACTTTGGTGGAGATAATTTGCTCAATTTGCAGTCTTAATAATGCAAATTTTTCATCACTAAAAATATTTTCTATCTTTTTAGAAATTTCATCTTTAAAACCCCCAAATCCATTGTCAAAATCATCTTTTAAGAACTCATATTTTAAAGCTAAACTTGTTTTTAATTCTTCTATTTTTTTAATATTTTCAAATTTGACTTCTCTTAAAATATCATTGATACCATCTTTAACCGTGATATCTATCATATTTAAAATACGATTAATATTAATTTTTTGAGCTTTATCTTTTAGATATTTAATCTCATCAATCAAACGTTCTTTGAGTTTTTTAGCCAATAATAAAACAAGATTATCCACCCCATTTTCAAAATTCTCAAGATTTAAAATAGAATTTGAAATCTCTTCCTTTGCTTTCCTGAGTGCTTCTTCTTTGGCTTTAAATTCCGATAAAAGCTTATTGTTTTCTTCACTTAAGCCTTGTCCATCTTCTTTTATAAGCTTATTTTGCATTTCGTATTCATTTAAAATATTTTTAAGCTCCAAAAGCAATTCTTTTTTATAGGCTTGTAAAATAATTTTACTTTTTTCTCCGGAATAAAGCTCATTAAAAAGGTATTCCTCAAATTCTTTCATACCGCTTTTCTTAAAACTTTCTTCAGAAGATAAACCCTTGTAAAAATCACTTGCCATTTTTGCGCTTACGCATAAAAAATCTATCTTTTCTATCAAATGCGTGTCAAAATTTTCAAGTCTAGCCTTAAGACTTTCTTTGGTGTAAATTATCACTTCATCTAAATCTTTTTGGCTCAATAAATCCGCCTTAGTAAGGACAATTAAAAATTTACTAAGCCGAGAATTTAATAAACAATGGATTAAAAATTCAGCATCCTTTTGTGTTAAAGCTTGAGAAGCATTCATAAGATGGATTAAAAAATCGCTTTCTTTAAGATACTCGTTAGTTAGAATTTCTCTTTGTACGACTATGTCATCAAGCCCTGGAGTATCCACTATAGAGATATTGTTTTTTAAAAATTCCAAATTGCTTTTGATTTCTATCTTTTTAATAAGGGCAGAAATTTGGTTTTTAGCAGAACTGAAATCCTTGAGTTCATTTAAATTGATTTTTTGCGTTAAAGCTTTATCTTGAACATATTCTTTTATATCGACCTTTAAAGCAAGTTCATCGATAAATTCTTTTAATTCCTTGCTAAATTTGGAACTTTTTAATATATTATCCCATTCTTGAGTATCCCAAAAATAAATCACAGCCTCTTGAGTATCGCCATAGCTTAATAAAGTCAAATTTGCAGTTTCAGGGATATTAGAAACACCTAAAAAATCCTCTTTTAAAAGTGCATTGAGCAAACTTGATTTTCCTGAATTCATAACCCCTGTTATAGCTATATTGAATTCTAATTTTTGAAATTTTTCCAAAGTTTTTTGAAGTCTTATTTTGCTATTTTCATCAAAACTTAATTTGCTAAGTTCTATATTGATATGATTAAGCTCATTAAAACCACTTTGAAACAAAGCTTTTTTATCAATACTTTGAACTTGAATATTTTGTATGTATTCTAAAATTTCAGTATTGTTTGAAATTTTTTGCAAAATTCGCAAAGCTTTTAACAAATCTTGTTTAGGTATAAAACCTTCTCTAAACATATTTAAAACACAAATTTGAGCTTTTTGAATACTGAAAATATCTACTCTTAAATCAATTTTTTTACATATACTACTAAATTCCTTTAAGAGAAAATATCTTTCATAATTTTCCTTACTAACGCTTAATATTATAGCAAGTTCAGAAACATCAAGAATGTTTTTATCTTTAAAGCTTGCATTAAAATCTAAAAGCTGAAGTTCATTTTGCCAGAGTTTTTGGAGTAATTCTTTCATAATTTTCCCCTTTTTAAGGGGAAAATATTATTTATTTCTTTGAGCAACAAGTTGTCTTCTCATATAAGCAATTTTACTTTGTAAAGGTAAATCTTTAGGACAATTATCTTCACAAGCTAACAAAGACATACATCCAAAAACACCATCATCATCGCCCACTAATTCATAGAAATCCTCTACTGTTCTATGATCATGCGGATCTTGTAAATATCTAGCTGTTCTTAAAAGCCCTGTTGCTGCGATAAAATTCGGACGCATAAGCTTAGTTGCACATGAAGCCACGCAAATTCCACACTCGATACAACGATCAAGCTCAAAAGTTTCATCTGCTACTTCAGGCTCTATGCGTTCTTCAATTTTTGAAATATCAGTTTCTTTTTCATTATGTACCCAACTTTCAACACGCTTACACATATCTTCAAACCACTCACCCGTATTGACACTTAAATCCTTAATATGTCTAAATGCAGGCATAGGCATAAGCTCAATAACTCCATCAGGATAATCTTTTGTCAGAGTCTTACAAGCAAGCTTTGGCACACCATTGATCATCATTGCACAAGATCCACAAATCCCCGCACGGCAAACAAAGTCAAAACTCAAATCCGCATCCATTTTTTCGCGGATTAAAGTCAAGCACACAAAAACTGTCATAAAAGGAGTTTCTTCAAGCTCATAAGTTACAAAATGAGGTTTTGAAATTTTACTTAAAGGATTGTATTTAAACGCCTTTATTGTTAATTTTCTACTCATAATCCACTCCTATTCTTTGATTTAGTGCTTTATATTTTGGTTGCAATTCATAAGGCATTAAAGCATGTTGAATTTCATGACGACTTTTACCTTCAGCTTCCATTTTTTCGCGGATTGCATCAACTTCAGCTTGACGCTTTTCGCTTAAAGGATTTTCTATGATATTACCTTTAGCACCGTATCCACGGAATGCAGGTGGCATTTCCATTTTCATAATATCAAGTTCATCATATTCAACACGAGGCAAGCTTTCGCCCTCTACCCAGTAAGTTAAAGTTCTCTTCATCCAGTTCAAATCATCTCTTTTTGGATAATCCTCTCTATAGTGCGCCCCACGACTTTCAGTTCTTAATAACGCTCCATAAGCTACACAAAGTGCAACTTTAAGCATTCTTGGAACTCTATAAGCTTCTTCTAGCTCAGGGTTTGCGCAGTCAAGTTCTTTACAATGCACTTTTACATTTTGAGATTCTTTATAAAGTTTTTCAAGCTCATCAACAGCCTCTTTTAAACCTTCGCCTGTTCTAAAGATTGCTACTTTATCCCACATGATTTCTTTCATTCTATTTTTAATTTCAAAAACAGAATATTTACCCTCTTTATCTACTAAAGATTTTAAATATTGATATTCTTTTGTTAAAAAGTCTTTTACTACATTTGTATCGATAACTTCACCATTATTTTTACAATAATCTGCAAAATAATCTCCTACAATCATACCTGCAACAACAGTTTCAGCACAGCTATTTCCACCTAAGCGGTTAAATCCATGCATATCCCAACAAGCTGCTTCACCGCAAGCAAAAAGACCATCTAACCATTGACTCTCGCCTGTAGGTTTAGTTCTAATTCCACCCATAGAATAATGTTGCATAGGTAAAACCGGAGCCCAACCTTTTGGACCTTCATCAGCAGGATCAATACCATTGAAAGTTTTACAAATATCTTGCACATCACGAAGATTTTTTTCCACATGCGCACGACCAAGTATAGAAATATCGAGCCACAAATGATCACCATAAGGACTTTTTACACCCTTACCTTTTCTGATGTGCTCCATCATTCTACGACTTACCACATCACGGCTTGCAAGTTCTTTTTTCTCTGGCTCATAATCAGGCATAAAACGATATCCATCCACATCGCGTAAGATTCCACCATCTCCACGACATCCTTCAGTAAGTAAAATTCCACTTGGAACAATAGGCGTTGGGTGAAATTGTACAGCTTCCATATTTGAAAGTCTACAAAGTCCTGTTTCAAGAGCTATAGCCGCACCTGTTCCTTCACAGATGACTGCGTTTGTAGTTTGCTTATAAATTCTACCATAACCACCGGTTGCTATCATTGTTCCTCTTGCGATATATGCAATCAATTGTCCATTAGTTAAATCTCTTGCGATTACACCCAAGCATTTTTTACCATCATGGATAACTCTAACTGCTTCCATTCTATCGATGATTTTTACCTGATGCTTGATAGCTTCATTGGCCACACCATAAAGCATACAGTGACCTGTAGCATCAGCTATATAGCAAGTTCTCCATTTTTTAGTCCCACCAAAGTCACGAGCGTTGATAAGTCCATGAGCTTCTTCTTTTTCTTCAATTACAGTTTTTTGAGCATTAATAACAACTGTTCTTGGCCCTTTAGTTACCCTAGTCCAAGGAACCCCCCAAGCAGCAAGTTCACGGACAGCTTTTGGAGCAGTTTGTGCAAACATTCTTGCCACTTCTTGATCACAGCCCCAGTCACTTCCTTTTACTGTATCCGCAAAGTGCAGATCTTCATTATCACCCTCACCTTTAGCACCATTTCCTAAAGAAGCTTGCATACCTCCTTGCACCGCAGCAGAGTGAGAACGCTTTACTGGACAAATACTTAAAAGTGTTACGCTTTGACCACTTTTTGCTACCTCTATCGCAGCTCTAAGACCTGCTAAACCTCCGCCTATTACTAAAGCATCACTATATTGAATATTCATAATTTGCTCCATTATAAGTTTTTACCATTGCAGTTGTTTGATTTTGATAATTTTCAAATCCAATTTTAGCAAATGCTGCAAGACTTAAAACACCTAAAACCAAGAAGAAAACGCTGATTATCCATTTTGCCATCTTGAGTTTTTTACGACTTTTGCGAACATCTTTAACATCTTTTGCTTCAAACCAGCCCCATTTTACGCAAAGTCTATAAAGTCCTATACTACCATGCAATTCCACACAGACTAAAAGTGCGATGTAAAAAAGCCACATAAAATGATTGATTACTCTATCACCTGACATATCAGCAGAGATTTTATCTCCATTTGTGATAACAAAAATCAAGTGTGCAGAACCTAAGAAAAACATTACAAAACCTGTAAATGCTTGAACAAGCCACAATGAAGTATCACCATGATTCATTTTCTTAGCGTGAGTTCTAAGAATTTGATATTGGCGGAAATTAATAGGAAATTTTCTCATAGCCAATAAAGCATGCACAAAAAACACCACTAAAACACAGGCGGCCAAAAACGAAGTAATGTAACTCATCATTGGATCATTATAAATGAATTTTAATTCCAAAAAATGAACAACGGAATCAAAAAAATCCTTACTCACCAAGATAGTAGATACAAAAACCATATGCACCCACATGAAAAGACCTAGAAAAAGCCCAGAAGCACTTTGGATAAAATCTAACTTTGCAGGCATTTTGCTTTTTTTGCCATCAATGCTCTTACCCAAATACCCTTCGATAAGCTCACTCATCTTCACTCCTTTATAGAAGAAATTTAAAAAATCTCTTCATTATAGTACAATAGCCTTTAATATACATTAAATATTTACTTTTTTAAACTTTATACAAATATAAAATAACAAGGCTGCTATAAACATCACCAAACTTAGAATTTGTCCCATGCTCATACCCCAAAAAATAAAACCCAAACCAAAATCTGGCTCGCGATAAAATTCGCATATAAAGCGTGCTAAGGAATAAACACAAGCATAAATAAGGATAAGCTCTCCTTGAAATTTTTGTTTCATTCTTGCCAAATAAACAACAATAAAAACAATAACTCCTTCCAAAAAAGCCTCATAGAGTTGTGATGGATGCCTTAAAACTCCTTCTACATAAATACCCCAAGATACATCGGTAATGCGCCCAAAAAGCTCTTGATTTAAAAAATTTCCTATTCGACCAAAAACATAAGCCAAAGGCACGCTTAAAGCTACCAAATCAAGAAATTTCCAAGGATTTTCTTTATATTTTTTGCAAAATAAAAAAGTAGCTATCAAAAATCCTACAATCGCACCATGATAACTCATACCACGAATACCTACAAATTCACCATTTACATAAGGATTAAAAATTTGCCAAGGATGAGTGATATAATACATAGTATGTGCATCATAAATTAAAATATACCCTAATCTTGCCCCCAAGATCACACCAATTTCTACCCAAATAAAATAGCTATCCAAGCGTTTTTCATCGATATCTAGCTTAAATTTTCTTACAAAAAATTTAGCCAAAAACAAAGCTAAAAGCAAAGCTAGAACATACATGATTCCATACCAATGCACTTTAAACCCTAAAATACTAAAAGCTACAACATCAAAATTTGAATAAATATTTTGCCAAAATTCCATACTTTTTCCATTGTTTATTTTGTAAAAATATAGCAAAAAAACTTTAACTTGCTATAATTAAAGATAATTTCTTATCTTAAAGGTTCAAAATGAAAAAATATTTTTTACTTGTCGTTGCCTTATTTTTAGCTGCTTGTGGTGGTGCTAGCAATAATTTTGTGCATGTTTCAATGCCTAATTTTAAACCTCAAACTCCCACAAAAATAGAGCCTATAGATTCTGGAGTTTCGATCATGCTAGAACCTATAAACATAGAACAAAATAATAATTATTCAGATTATTTTGAAAATTCTGTACTCAAAATTCGTATCGATAAAGAAGTAACTCTTCTAAAAGAAAATTTAGAAGAACAATTTAAAACTATAGCACAGCTTAAGGGTTATAAAATAGTAACTTCAAATCCTGATTACACTCTTAAAAGTTTAGTAAATGTTCTTATAGAGGAAAAAAATATAGAAAAATCAAATAGTTTTGTAAGTGGAGAATCTATCAAATCCAATCTAGGAATCAAATTCCAAGGAAAGATTGATTTCATCGATCAACACAATCCTCATAATTCGACCAATCTAACAAGTCACACCAAGCTTGATTCTTTGGTGGATTTAACCTATCCTATTAAAACCGATGATGGGATCAATATGTTTAAAACCACTATTTCAACTGTGCCAACACAACTTAACAAAGGTTTAGAAAAACCGGCTTTTGAGATAGATAAAAGTTTTTTACATTTTTATAAAAATACTCTAAATACACTCTATAGCAATCTTCCAAAAGCTACAGATATAGGAAAAATAGTGTCAAATAATACTGATTCTAATGGTTTTAATAATTTTGAGAGTAATACAATGTTTGAAGAAAGTCTACCTCAAAAACAAAATTTAGATACCAATCCACAAGAACAACCGTCTTCAAATTCAAATACGCAATACGAAAATAATACAAGCAAAAATCAAGACGGGATTATCATTTTTGAATAATTTTCTATATTCTAGCTATTGCCATCTGGCAATAGCATTTTAATTTCTCTTAATATTTTATTATTTCAAAGAAGTTAAAACTCTAGCTTTAGAGCTTCTTGCATAGCATTTTTGATCCTTTCTCTTTCGTCTTTAATATCAAAAAAAAGTTCAAAGGCAAAAACTGCTTGCCATAAAAGCATATCAAATCCATCTTTTACTTTTAAGCTATGCTCTTTGCATAATTTTAAAAAAGAAGTCTCTTTACCATAAATAACATCAAAAGCAAATTTCGCCCTACTCAAAATTTTATCCAAAAGTATTTTATCGCAAGGCAAATCATCATCTTTTAATCCTGCCGAAGTTGAATTGATCACCAAATCAAAGTCAAAATCATCCAAAGCATCATAAAGACTGGTTTTATATAAAGTAAAATCCTTAAATCTTTTTTCACTACGATTTGCAACGCAAACCTCTATGCCTTTTTGCTTTAAAGCAAATGCTAGAGCAAGTGCAGTCCCTCCAGCTCCCAAAATCAAAGCTTTATTGACATTGGCAAATTCTTTAATAGCTTCTAAAAAACCTAGAGCATCTGTATTGTAAGCGTGAATTTTTCCATCTCTTAAACACAAAGTATTTGCAGAGCCGATATTGCGAGCAAACTCATCCTTAACATCAGCTATTTCCAAAGCCACTTCTTTAAAAGGCAAAGTGATATTTGCTCCTTGAAGTTTTAATTTAAAAAAATCTTCTCTTAAGTCTTGATGATTTTGCAGATGATAGCGTGTATAAATGCCATCAAGTTTAAGAATCTCGATGGCATTGTTATGAATTCTAGGTGATTTAGAATGCGAGATAGGATCGCCAATAACAGCTAAAAATTTCATTTTAGCGTGAAAGAAAAGGCATCTTTAGCCACTTCTTTTCTAATCTTAGCTAATTCTGTTGCAATATTTGCTTTTTCAAAAGGTCCTATTAAAACCTTAGTGATTTCTTTTCCGTTCACTGTGGTCTTATAAAGCTTGTACTCATACCCTTTTTGTTTTACAGCTGCCAATTCTCTTGATTTTTGATCTAAATTGCTCACTGAAAATATTTGAACATAAATTCCAGAAGCCAAACCATTTGGATGAACAGGTTTAGCATCTACATTTTTAAACAAATCATTAGCATTTGTTTTTGGCTCTTGCTTAGGTTCTTGTTTTGGTGTTTGTTTTACAGGTTCTTTTTTTACAACAGTTTGTTTTACTTCTTCTTTTGGTTTACTTTCTTGCTTTAGCTCTTGTTTAGGAGCTGTAGTATTTAAAGGTGCTACTTTTTCAGAATTTGTTGTATTTGGTTCAGCAGGTACCTCTTGATCAGGCATAGTCAAATTCATATCACTATTAACACTAGGAGTTGATGGTAAAGAATTATCGTTTTGATCCCCTTGAATCTGTCTTCTTAAGGCTTCAAATTGATCTTCAGCCGAAGTGTTATCAGTAATAGGCATGCTTTCAAAAGAATCAGTATTTTTATCTTGTGTCATGTTAAGAGGTTCACTTGGTAAAATACTTTGATTTTCAGTATTTTCTTCACCACTATTGATAAGTTTCATTACTATCATAATTACTAAAAATAAAATCACCAAAGCAATGACGCGTAGGAGAATTTTTTTCATTTTTTCACTTTTATTACTTTTTTCCAAAATAATGTCATCAAATTCATTCTTATTGTTTTCCATATTATTCCTTTCTTACATGTGTTTAGACCAAGAACTGCCTCGTTCTTTTTGATAGACTTCATAGGGCAATACTAATATATTAAACTCTCTAGGAATATCCATACTTGGAAATACTTTCCATTCAACCGGCATTTTACTTGCAAACATCATTGAAAGTTTAGATGCCAAAGAATAACCTTCGTTTAACGCAGTGTGACCTTTATGAATATAAAGATGTAAATGACCTGGGGTTTTGGTTTTATAAGCTGTAAAATTTATAAATCCCTCTTCACGCAAGATAAGCTGTGCGCGGTGATAAAATCTTTCAGCATTAAAGCCGTTATAATCAAAGACGATATTCTCTACTTTATTATCTTTAGTGATTAAATCATGAGCAACAACAATTTTCTTTGCTGCATGTTCTCTCATTATATTTAAATTTAAAGGAGCATCAATCCTTTCAAATTTATCAAAAAACAAACGCCCACGATGTGTTATTTTATTCATAATCTTATCGCGTCGTATATAGTAATGATCGCCAATTATTTTAATTAGCGACATATCCATAGGTGAAATCAAAACATAGCCTTTTCATAGATTATAAAATTACTTGCAAGAGTTTTGAGTTTTTCTTTGATTTCTTTTTGCAAATTAGTATTTTGAATATCATCTAAAATATCAGCTATATAATTAGCAACTATTTGAATTTCATTTTCTTTAAAACCTCTAGCCGTAAGAGCAGGTGTTCCTAATCTTAATCCGCTTGTTACAAATGGACTTCTGATTTCTCCAGGTACAGTATTTTTATTGGCTGTAATTCCCGCATTGCCCAAAGCCAAATCAGCATCTTTTCCACTGAATTCACGCTCTAAAAAGCTCATTAACACAAGATGGTTATCTGTTCCATCACTTACAAGCTTATACTTTCTATCCATTAGAACTTTAGCTAAAGCTTGTGCATTGCTTCTTACTTGTTTAGCATAAATTTTCCATTCTTCGCTAAGGTTAAATTTAAAACCTACAGCTTTAGCAGCGATAACATGCATCAATGGTCCACCTTGAATACCTGGAAAAATAGCTGAATTTATTTTTTTAGTCAAGCTCCTCATCATTAGTCATGATGATACCACCTCTTGGGCCGCGTAAGGTTTTGTGTGTTGTAGAACTAACTACATGAGCATGTGGAAATGGGCTTGGATGCTCACCTGCTACAACAAGTCCAGCAATGTGTGCAATATCCGCAAAAAGATAAGCTCCAACTTCATCTGCGATCTCTCTAAATTTTGCAAAGTCGATGATACGAGCATAGGCACTTGCACCGCATACGATAAGTTTTGGTTTCACAACATGAGCAATTTCTCTAACTTTTTCATAGTTTATTCTTCCATCAAGCTCTACACCGTAAAAAAAGCTCTCATACATTTTCCCTGATGAACTTACTTTTGCACCGTGTGTTAAATGCCCCCCATGACTTAGATCCATTCCTAAAATTTTATCTCCTGGATTTAAAAGCGCAGCATAAACACCTTGATTGGCTTGAGAGCCTGAATTAGGTTGCACATTTGCAAAACTACAATTAAAAAGTTTTTTACATCTTTCAATAGCCAAATTTTCGATCTCATCTACAAATTCACAGCCGCCATAATATCTCTTGCCCGGATAACCTTCTGCATATTTGTTAGTCAAAACGCTTCCCATTACTTCCATTACTTCAGGCAAGGTAAAATTCTCGCTTGCTATCATTTCAAGACCTTCACATTGGCGCACTAACTCTTTATTAGTTAAATCAAAAATTTCTCTATCAAACTGCTCTAAACTCATTCTTTGTCCTCCTTTAATTCTGATTTTAATGGCCTCATAGCCGGAAATAATATCACATCTCGGATAGATTTTTTATTTGTTAAAAGCATTACCAATCTATCTATTCCTATGCCCTGTCCTGCTGTTGGTGGCATACCATACCCCAAAGCATTTACAAAATCTTCATCCATTTCACAAGCTTCTTCATCACCTGCATTTTTAGCTTCGATTTGTTTTAAAAATCTTTCATACTGATCCAAAGGATCATTTAATTCGTTAAAGCCATTAGCCAACTCTCTGCCACAAACAAAAAGTTCAAAACGCTCTGCTATTTCAGGATTGCTATCACTACGACGAGAAAGTGGGCTGATAGATATCGGAAAATCTGTAACAAAAGTAGGATCAATAAGCTTACTTTCTACATAATTATCAAAAAGCTCTGCTTGTAAATGTCCTAAGTCAAGCTTATCATTTGCTTCAAAACCATCTTTTTTTAGTTTTTCTAAAATCTTATCTTTATTTTCAATGATTTCATCGCTTAAAGCGCCGTATTTTTTAAGTGCATCTTTATAGGTAATTCTCTCAAAAGGTTTAGAAAAATCAACCTTTTGTCCATCAAATTCTATGATTTTTCCTAGTTGTAACTTCTCCAAAAGTAAAGCAAAAAGTTCTTCAGTAAGATCCATCAAGTCTTTATAATTATGATAAGCCCAATAAAATTCAATTGTAGTAAATTCAGGATTATGAGTAAGATCCATACCTTCATTTCTAAAACAACGATTGATTTCAAAAACTGCTTGAAATCCACCTACTACAAGCCTTTTTAAATAAAGCTCAGGTGCAATTCTTAAAAATCTCTCAACCCCTAAAGAATTATGAAAAGTTACAAAAGGTTTAGCATTTGCACCACCTGCAATTGGGTGCATCATAGGAGTTTCAACCTCTAAAAAGCCTTTTTCTTCAAAAAAATGACGAATCAAACTTACAACTTTAGAACGAGTCAGAAAATCTTTTCTAACCTCTGCATTCATAATCATATCCACATAACGCTTACGATATCTTTGTTCTATATCTGTAAGCCCATGGTATTTTTCAGGCAAGGGTACTATTGATTTAGTTGCTAAAGTAATCTCGCTTGCATGCAAACTAAACTCTCCTGTTTTAGTAACAAAAGGGAAGCCTTTTGCAAGAATGATATCACCCACTTCAAGATTTTTTTTAAATAAATTAAATTTTTCTTCGCCTAAAGAATCTTTACTAAAATAAATTTGCAAATTCTCATTTTCATCCTCTATATTTGCAAATATAGACTTTCCAGCTATTCTAAGAAGTTTTAAGCGTCCAGAAACTACAGAAGAAATACTTTCATCACGCTTATTTTCAGTATCAAAAATATAAGCAAATTTACTTTTAAAATCTGCTAAAGAAAGTCCTTTAACTAAAAAATGAGGATAAGGATTCACACCTGCATTTTTTAGCTCACTAGCTTTTTGAATTCTTTGTTGCTCTAAAATATTATCAAACATTAAATTTTTACCTTAGTTTTTTGATTACAATTATTACATACGCCATAAAGCTGCATTAAATGTCCCGTGAGTTTAAAACCGTGTTCTTTTGCGATTAAAGCTTGCTGTCTTTCAATAATAGGATTTTCAAACTCTATAATTTTTCCACAATTTTTACAAATCATATGATCGTGATGCGGTTTATTTGCAAGCTCGTATTTTTTTCCCGCTGATCCAAATGATATAGAAGTCACCATCTCTGCTTCTTCAAGCAAATTTAAAGTTCTATAAACTGTAGCAATACCTACATTTAAATCTGGTTCTGCTTGTTTAATCTCCATATATAAACTTTCAGGAGTATAGTGTGTATCACTATGATATAAGGTTTTAAGCAGTATTTCTCTTTGCTTGGTATACTTAAGACCACCTTGTCGTAAAATTTTTTTAAACCTTTCTAACAATACATCATATTCTACATTCTCAATCAACATAATCTATTCTCCTTGAGTAGTACTTAAATCATCTTTAATATCTTGCAAATTTTGACCGATTTGTCCCAAACTATTTGTTGTCAAAGGTTGATTCATTATAAACGATCCTATACTTTTAAGAGGAGCTAAAGTAAAACTATTTTTAGCAAAATTCTCCAATTTATCATTTAAAAAATCAATACGCGCTACACAGAAAACCAAAATTGCAAAAATTAAAAATACTTTTGCACCTCCAAAAATAAATCCTCCTGCACGATCTAAAAACCCTAAACCGCTTAATTTAACTAATTTAGAAAGAAAATTACCCAACAGGAGGCAAAATATCCAAAAAATAATTAAAATTGCCAAAAATCCTGCGAAATTAGCTAAACTTTGATTTTCTATATTGTAAAAAGTGTGTTGAATAAAACTTGCAGCTTGTGAAGCAAATTTTGAAGCAATATAAACACCACCGATAATCCCGAGCAAACCAAATACTTCTTTGATTAAACCATTTATAATACCTTTAAGGCCTAAAAGTAGTGTAAAACCTAAAATAAAAACATCAAACCAGTAAAAATTCATATTTTAACTCACCTTGTTAAATATTCAAATCACTTAAAAACTATAAATTGTACAGATAAGAACTAAACACTAGATTAATCATTCAATGATTTTAGGAACAATGAAAAAATGTTCATTGCTTTTTGGGGCATGATTTAAAACTGTTTCTACTACGCTACTACTATTGATATCATCACTTCTAAAGGGTGCTCCACCTTCAATAGTACTGATTGTAACTTCCGAGGAACTTAAATCTAACTCATTTAATTTCTCAACAAAATCCACAATCTCGCTAAGCTGACAAATCACTTCGCTTCTTTTTTCTTCTTCGATCTGCAAAGCACTTAACTTTTCAAGCTTGCTAAGCAATTTTTCATCTATTTGCATTTTAAACCTTGACAAAATAAAGTTAATTTTTAAAATTATATCATAAAAAGCTTTAAATTGTTTAGGATATTTTGCAATTTATATGATACAATACTACAGTTTTTTAAAATTAAAAATTACAAGGATAAAATTTGGGATTAAAAGATAATTTAAAAGCCGTAAAAGCAGAAATCAATACTGAAGAGCAATTCATTGAAAATTTTATCAAAGGCGAAAGATTTATAAGAAAATACAAATTATATATATTTGCGCTTATAGCAATTTTAGTTGTATGGTTTGCTATAAGTTTTATAAGCGATAAAATTAATCAACGTAATCTTAAAGAAAGCAATGAAATTTATACAAGCTTATTAAATAACCCAAGCGATAAAGAACTTCTTGCTAAGCTTAAAAATAAAAACACTAACCTTTACGCAATTTTTCTCATGAAAGAATTTGCAAATGATATTAACAATACTGAAATCAAAAGCCAACTACAAAGCTTAAGTACAAATTCTAACACCAACCATTTGCTTAAAAATATTATCTCTCTTTCTTTGGGAGAAAAATCAATATTTTTAAAAGATTATGACAAAATTTTACAGGCCTATCAACTTTTAGCAGAAGGAAAAATCGAACAAGCCGATATTTTACTTTCTCAGATCAAAGATGATTCAGCCCTAAGTCAAATCGCTAAAAATCTTAAACATTATCAAGGTATTTCCCAATGAAACTAGTTTTTTTTAATTTCATTTTGTCTTATTTTTCTTTGTGCTTGTGGCACTAAAAGGCAGTATTTTGAACCTTCTCATACCGATGGAAAATTAAACTCCAGTGATAGTTTAAAAGCTAGCATTGTGGATTGGAATACCATTGCAGCAAAACTCAAAAATAACCAAGTAATTTTAAAAAATGATACAGCAATAAAAGATTTCAAACTAGATAAAAACTATATGCTTTTAGCATACCAAGAAGGCGAATTTATTGAAGCAGATGGTAATGGAAATTTAAAAATATATAACAGCTCCCATGATGAAGTTTATTCTTATAAATTTGACGCTGCAGTTCTTGGCGTAGCCCTACATGGAGACGATTTAGCGCTTATCTTAGCGGATAATAGCATCGTTTTAGCTAACCGCTCTTTAGGTATAAAATTCAGTCAAAACCTAACACCTGCACCTGCACAAGATAGTCGCGTTGCAAATCCTATATTTTTAGATAATATCATTATTTATCCGACACTAGATGGAAAAATTACGATCGTATCAAAAAGCACTTTTGAGATTATTAAAGATGTAGTAATTTCAGCAGAAAGCTTTTTTAATAATGTTATCCATCTTAGCATAAGTGGAGATAAAATGATAGCTGCAACAGCTAAAAAAGTTATAGTAGTAAGCCCTGCTAGAACTCTTTATTTGGATGCTGATATCAAAGATATTGCACTTGATAACAATACCATATTTATACTAGAAAAAAATGGTAATATCATAAAAACAGATTACAATCTGAGAAAGATCACTGAGAAAAAATTTGATTTTGCTATATTTACAAAAGTTAGTATATACAACAATCATCTTTATGCTTTTGAAAAAACAGGTTATTTAATCAAATGCGATCTAAATCTTGAAAATATTCAAATTTTTGAACTTCCAAACGCAGTTGGAAAAATATCTTTTATGGGTAATGGAAAGTTTTATTACGGGGATAAAATTTTAGATTTACCATGAATATTTTAAACGAGGTAATCAAGGTTTTAAAGCTAAATTTAAAACCTTTTGATTTAACAAATTTGACCAAAAAGAAGACCTATCTTTGTGCTTTAGATGATGAAAATCTACTTTTAATATATACAGGAAAAGCAAGATTTATCAGCAAGGATGCTGTGTTTACAAATAATTTAGCAAATGATTTTAAGTTAAAATATAAACATTTTTTTACTAAAAGTCCATTATGCTCGAAAGCAAAACATTATCTTGAGGAAAAAGGATTTCGTATTTATGCTATTTTGTGATATTGGCAATTCGAATGCTAGCTTTTTAGATGATAATAAATTTTTTACTTTGAGTATAGAACAATTTTTAGAATTTAAAACTGAACAAAAAATTTTTTATATAAATGTTAATGAAAATATCAAAGAACATTTAAGAATGCATAAAAACTTTATAAATCTTGAGCCTTATTTTGTTTTTGATACTATTTATCAAGGTTTGGGTGTAGATCGTATCGCAGCTTGCTATACTATTGAAGATGGAGTTGTAGTGGATGCTGGTAGTGCGATTACGGTAGATATAGTATCAAATTCTATACATTTAGGAGGATTTATCTTACCAGGTATTGCCAATTATAGAAAAATTTATGCTCATATTTCTCCTAGATTAAAACATGAATTCAATACTCAAATCAGCCTTGATGCTTTCCCTCAAAAAACAAGTGATGCTTTAAGTTATGGAGTTTTTAAAAGTATTTATTTGCTCATCAAAGATGCAGCGCAAAATAAAAAACTTTATTTTACGGGCGGAGATGGACAATTTTTAGCAAATTATTTTGATTATGCCATTTACGATAAACTTCTCATTTTTAGAGGAATGAAGAAGATTATACAAGAAAATCCAAATTTGCTTTTATAGTTTATGATGTTACAAAAATTCTCATTTTGTAATTCTTTAATCAAATTTAACTTTTTATAAAACAAATTTGGATTACACTTTTATTTAGAAAAAACTTTGATAAAAGCGAAAAAGGAAAAAAAATGACTCAACAAGAATTCGATGTAGTTATCATCGGAGCGGGAATTTCTGGAGCAGCTTTATTTTATGAACTTGCAAGATATACAGATATTAAAAATATTGCCCTGATAGAAAAATATCATGCCCCTGCAACATTAAATTCCAAGGGAACAAGTAATTCTCAAACCATTCATTGTGGAGATATTGAAACCAACTACACTCTAGAAAAAGCTAAAAAAGTCAAAAGAACTGCTGATATGATAGTCAAGTATGGACTTTTGCAAAATGCTCAGAATCAATTTATGTTTTCTCATCAAAAAATGGCTTTAGCTGTTGGTGATATAGAATGTGAGTATATGAAAAAACGCCACGAAGAATTCAGCGAACTTTATCCTTATATGAAATTTTTTGATAAAGAAAAAATTAAACAAATCGAACCTAAAGTAGCCCTTGGAGAAAATGGAAGAGATGATAGACCTGAAAATATCTGTGCTATGGGGGTTGAAGCTGGAGAAGTTTTCACTACTGTAGATTTTGGAAAAATGAGTGCAAGCTTGATTGAGCAAGGACAAAAACAAGGTAAAAATACCTTTGTAGCTTTTAATCAAGAAATCGTTCATATAGAAAAAAAAGATGATATTTTTATCTTAAAAACAGATACCTATCAAGAATACCATTCTAAAGCTGTAGTTGTAAATGCAGGTGCACATTCTTTGTATTTAGCTCATAAAATGAATTTGGGCATGGATAAATCTTGTTGGCCTGTAGCAGGAAGTTTTTATTTGACCAAGCAAAAACTACTCAACGGTAAGGTATATATGGTGCAAAATCCAAAACTGCCTTTTGCAGCCCTTCACGGAGATCCTGATTTGCTTGCAGATATGAATACTCGTTTTGGTCCTACTGCACTAGTTATTCCAAAACTTGAACGCTATCATGGTTTAAAATCCGTTCCTGAATTTTTTGAAGCTTTAAAACTAGATAAAACCGTTTTAAAAGTTACATTGAATATGTTTAAAGATTCGACGATTAGAAATTATATATTCTATAACTATCTTTTTGAATTACCTTTTATCGATAAAAATTTATTTGTAAAAGATGCCAAGAAAATAGTCCCTAGCTTAAAAACAAGTGATATTTATTACGCAAAAGGTTTTGGAGGAGTGCGTCCTCAAGTAATTGATAAAACCAAAGGAGAATTGATGCTAGGCGAAGCAAGTATCACTGAAATTCCTGGAATTATCTTCAATATGACTCCAAGCCCTGGTGCAACAAGCTGTTTAGGCAATGCTGAAAGAGATGCTAAGCTTATGTGCGAGTATTTAGGAGCTAGATTTGATGAGGATAAATTTGCTTCAGAATTATTGTAGTCTTTTTGTTTCCAAAGTTTGATTATAATTTAAAGAAAAAAAGGAGAACAGCGTGCTAAAAAAAACTAAAATTGTAGCTACAGTTGGGCCAGCAAGCGAAAAAGAAGATGTTTTACGCCAAATGATAATCAATGGCGTAAATGTTTTCCGTTTAAACTTCTCCCATGGAACACACGAATACCATAAAAATAATCTAGAAACTATACGCAAAGTTGCAAAAGAACTCAATACTCGCGTAGGAATTTTACAAGATATAAGCGGGCCAAAAATTCGCACAGGAGAATTAAAGGCTCCTTTTGAGCTTAAAAAAGGCGATAGGCTTGATTTTTATTATGAAAAAATCGTAGGCGAGCAAATTGCACCGAGTCATTATAAACTTAGCATAAATCAAAGTGAAATTTTAAATATGCTAAAACTGGATGAATACATCTATCTATACGATGGCTCCATCAAAGCAAAAGTCACTGCTAAGGACAATGAAAAAATTGAAACCCTTATAGAAAATGATGGGTTTTTAAATTCAAACAAAGGTATTAATTTTCCAAATACTAAAATCAATATCGATGTTATCACGCAAAAAGATAAAAAAGATTTGCTTTGGGGTATAGAAAATGAAGTTGATTTTCTAGCTATTTCTTTTGTTCAAAATGCTCATGATATTGATGAAGTTCGTGAAATTTTAGCTCAAAACAATGCTAAAATCTCTATATTTGCAAAAATAGAAAAATTTGATGCGGTAGAAAACATAGATGAAATTATAGCATCTAGCGATGGTATAATGGTCGCGCGTGGAGATCTTGGTATAGAAGTTCCTTATTATAAAGTACCTAATATACAAAAAGCAATCATCCACAAAGCCAACAATGCTTCAAAACCTGTTATAACAGCTACACAAATGCTCTTTTCTCTTGCAAAAAGCAAAACCGCTACAAGAGCTGAAATTTCAGATGTTGCCAATGCTGTTTTAGATGGGACGGATGCTGTAATGCTTAGTGAAGAAAGTGCAGTAGGTATAGATCCAGCAAATGCAGTTGATATCATGTGTCAAACCATCATTGAAACCGAAAAACGCTATCCTTATAATAAATTTAACGAATTTGAAAATCTTGATAATACAGATAAGATCATGCGTTCTTCAGCGCATCTTGCAACAGATCTTGATGCTGATGCTATTTTTTCTTTAACCAGTAGTGGAAAATCTGCTATTAAAATTTCAAGATACCGTCCAAATATGGAAATCATAGCAGTAGCTCACTCCGAAAAAACATTAAATTCTTTAAGTATAGTTTGGGGTGTTAATCCTGCTATTTTAGTTAATAAAAGTGAGGATTTAACAGATTTACTTAGAGATTCTGTAAAATCTAGCGTTGAAAAAGGTTTTATGGATGAGAATAAATGCTATCTACTCACTGCAGGTTTCCCAACAGGAGTAGAAGGCACAAGCAATCTTATACGCATACTTGCAAAAGAACAAATTAACTACTACCTTAAATAGACTTTACTTTAAGTCTATTTAAGCCCAACTAAAATTTAGCTCACAATAGTCGATATAGAATTAGCCTCATTATAAAAAGGAGCAGAAATGCAAATAAATACTTTTTCCAATGTCGCTAGTATGGCACAAGCTCAGGTTAGCAATAAGAAGGCAGATACTAACACTAAAGAGAACACAAAAGACACAAATGTTCAAAGTGCTAATTCAAATCAAGATATCCTAGACAAGCTCAACGCACTTGGCGGCAAGGGTATTAGTCAAATTTATCTTGTGCAATTTCAGCAACAAACCATGAGTACTGTTTTAAACACAAGCAATGCTCAAGCTGGAATTAACGATCTTTTAGGAGGCAAAGATTTAAATTCTATAAAATCTATGCTTTCAGATATTGACTTTACGTCTTTAGGTTATAATGGCAAAAATCCACTCGAAATGAATACCGATGAACTCAATCAACTCATCAGCGAAGAAGGGTTTTTTGGTATTGACAATACAGCAAATCGTATTGCTGATTTTGTCATAAAAGGTGCTGGAAACGATGTTGAAAAGCTTAAAAAGGGGCTAGAAGGTATAAAACAAGGATTTGAGCAAGCAGAAAAAATTTGGGGCGGAGAGCTTCCTCAAATCAGCCAAGACACAATCGAAGCTACGATAAAAAAAGTTAGCGATCGTATTGATGAACTTGGTGGAAAAACTTTAGACCTTAAAGCATAAAAAGGTGTTTGGATTACCAAACGCCTTTATTAGTTTCTTATATCAAAAGTGAAAAATTCACTCTTAAAATCATTAGGCAAGGTTCTATACTGCGTCATTGCCGCTTCATAATTACCCACTTCTTGATAAAGCAAACCTAAAGCCACTTTACTTTCTTTACTATTTTTATCTGTGAGTTTTGAAAGTTGCAAAAGAGCAATGGCTGAGTTTGGATTATTTGCACCTATGGCAGCTACGGCAGCTAAAAATAAAGTCTTAGAATCTTTGGCGCCGTATTCATCGATTAAGATATTATACAAAGCGTAAGATTCCTCATACTGTTGTGCAAAAATATCCAGATAAGCTAAAGTCTGTATCATACCCTCATCTTTAATCTTAGAAGTATTGATCAATGTTTTGAATTTCTGTCTTTCTAAATTTAAAAGCCCTGCAATATGCATTAAATTAACATACAATTCTCTAGCAATATTTGATCCCCCAAAGACACTTCGGTAATCCACTTGTAAATTCTTAAAATGAATTTGAGCATTTTGGGCATATTCTTTAATATTTAAATTCGAATTTAAAGAATTAAAATACAAAATATTTGCCACAATATCCTGTGGGAGCTCTGATTTTAATTTGGCGATTTTTACATCTACTTGATTATTAAGATTGTTATTTTTTGCAACAATAGCTTCAAAAATAAGACTTAAAGGCGTCTTTTGTTCATTCTCATCCAAATAAGGCAACATAGAAACATAATCACCATTAGCTAAAAATAGCATATTTTTTTGCATATTGGCTTTAAAATTTGGATCTGCTGTAATATTATCAAGAATTTCGTGATAAAGTTTAGTGGTATCATTATCACTCAATTTCCCGCAAAACATTGCAAAGGCACCCGCTAAATAATTCTTAGGATTTAGATGATAAGAACTAGAAAAATGCTTATAAGCAAGTTCATAATTTTGCATCTGTGCATAGGTTAAAGCAAGATTGTATTGCAAAATACTGTGCTCAGGATAATCTTTTAACAAAGCTTGAAATTCTTGATTTGCAAGTCTTAATTTTTGATTTAGCGCGTTATTGATAATATTAGCAATTTTAACATTAGTTGAAGATAGAGCTTTGCTGGTAGCCAAATACTTTTGACCGTCTGAACTATCGTCTATAAAGTCTGCAATATTAGCTTTTTTTATATAAAGTGATGCTTGTTTTGAATCAAAAACCTGATATGGAGCAAAGTAAAAAAGTAAATCAAACTGATCTTTTTGTTTTTTTAAGATATCATTGGAAAAATTTCTCTGTGCTATAGCTATATTAAAAAGCTCTTTATTTAAACGCACCTTGATCTTATATCTATCTAAAATTTTATACTTATCTTCATCGTTTCTATAGGCCTCTTGAAGACGCATTAACATATCTTGAAAATTTCCTGTTTTGATATCAAGCAAAGTTAAAGCTGAAAGACTTTGATTAAAATCTCTTTCAATTTTCATTGCTGTATTTAGAGCAGCTTTAGCTTTGTCGTATTCCCCCATTCTTGCATATAAAAGCCCTAAAGAAAGACTAGGTTCAAAACTTCCTTGGGTGTTTAATTGCTGAACAGACTTTGCATCAAAATCCATTTTTGCATAAATTTTAGCAGATAAATATTTAGATACATCCGTATAAGGCTCCAAATTTACGCGTTGTAGCATTTGCAAAGCTTCAGGATAATAACCTTTGTAATAATTAATCAAGGCCAAATAATAATCATATAATTTAGATTTTCCTTCTTTGGGAAGATAAACTTGTGCTAAATCTATATAATATTTAAATTTTTCTTTATCATTAAGCTTTAAAGCACAAACAGCAGCATTAATAGCCGCTACACTTTGATTTTCTCCATTAGCGATTGCCTTTTTAAAACTATCAAAAGCTTTGTCAAATTTGCCCTCATTCATTTGGGAAACCCCTAGGTTATAATTAGACAAAGATTCATTATAAACGGCAATTTGCTCATAAACCTTCAAAGCTTGTTCTACTTCACCCTTTAAATAAAGCGCATTTGCCTTTTGTATCATCCCATCAACTTTTGTCATATCATTATAATTATAGGATTCATCAGGCATAACCACAGGCTGTTCAATAGGCTTTGATGCGATGATATCAGGTTTGATCTTTCCCTCATTAAAGGTTAAATAAAATAAAGTAAATACCAAAATACAAATAATTCCTAAAGATAAACCCACAAGGGACATAAATTTACGATCTTTATACCATGGAGTAGGCTCATCTTCTTTCACCTCTTCAAAAGTCGATGATTCCTCCGGTGCGCTTTCTCTTGTAAATTTAAAACCGCCATCGCTATCTTCTTTAGGCAATTCCTCCGGCAAAGATGCAAATTCTTCATCCTCAGGAGCCTGACCCTCTTGTCCCTTGAAATCCCCTAGACTTTCATCAAGTCTTGGCTCATTTAAAGCATCTTCGGGTTTTTCAAGAACTATATCTTCTTTATCTGCCATTTATACTCTTTAAAAATATTTTTTCAATACATCAGGAATTTGAATTTTACCCTCTTTATCTTGATAATTTTCCATAATAGCAACCAAAGTTCTACCTACCGCTAAAGAAGAGCCATTTAAAGTATGAACTAATTCATTTTTCCCTTTTTCATTTTTATAGCGAATTTTTGCACGCCTTGCTTGAAAATCACGACAATTAGAAACAGAACTGATTTCGCGATATTTATTTTGCGATGGTATCCATACCTCAAGATCTATAGTCTTTGCTGCGCTAAAACCTAGATCTCCGGTACAAAGCATCAAATGTCTATGAGCTAAACCTAAAGAGCTGAGTAAATCACTTGCGCATTCTACCATTTCATTAAAAACACTGTCGCTTTGTTCAGGTTTGGTAATACTCACAAGCTCTACTTTTTCAAATTGATGCTGACGGATAATGCCTCTTGTGTCACGCCCTGCACTTCCTGCTTCTTTTCTAAAACAAGCACTATAGCAAGTCATTTTAATAGGCAAACTTTCACTCGTTAAGATTTCTCCACTATAAAGATTTGTCACAGGAATTTCAGAAGTTGAGATTAAATACAAATCCTCATCCTCTATCTTATACATATCATCTTTAAATTTAGGAAGCTGTCCTGTGCCAAACATCGTAGGACTATTTACCAAAAAAGGCACATTTACAAATTCAAACCCACGACTTCGGTTAAAATCTATCATATAATTTACCAAAGCACGGCTTAGCAAAGCTCCTTCATTTTTAAGCACGCAGAAACGACTTTGTGAAATTTTTACCCCTCGCACAAAATCAAGCCAGTTTAAACTCTCTCCTAAATCATGGTGTTCTTTTGGAGTAAAATCAAATTGAGGGGGTGTTAAAACTTTTTTTATTTCAACATTTTCTTCCTCATCTTCACCCACAGGAACGCATTCATCAGGGATATTTGGAATAGCATGAGCAATGGTTTCTAACTCATTTTCCAAAGCATTTACTTTTGTATTTTGCTCATTGATTTTAATTTTATTTTCACTGAGTTTTGCTTTCAAGCTTTCTTTGTCTTCTGCGGTGGCTAGTTCTTTGCTGAATTTATTTTGAAAAGCTTGAAATTCTTCCAAGCTCGCTTTTTCTTTTTTCAAATTCGCAAAAAGCTCGGCAAGATTTTTCAATATATTTTCGTCTACTTTTTTATTTTGTAGCTTTTTAGCCACCTCATCGAAATTATTTTGTAAATTTTTTAAATCAAGCATTTTTACTCCTTAAAGTCCTATTTTTTCATAAATTTTTTGCATTTTTTCTTGAGCGATTTTTCTAGCTTTGCTTGCACCTAATTCTAAAATTTCTTTTAAGTGCGAAGGTTTTTCTAATAACTCATCATATTTCATTCTTGCTTCTTTAAAGTATTCATTTACAAGATCATTTAAGTACATTTTAAAATGCCCATAACCCTCGCCACCTTTTTCATAGCGAACTTGTAATTCTTTTTGCTCTGCTTCATTTAAAAATAATTTTGCAATCTTAAAAACATTACAGTTTTGATAATCCTTAGGATCTTCCAAAGCTGTACTGTCTGTAACTATGGAAGAAATTTGCTTTTTTAAAGCCTTTTGGCTAGCAAATATATCTATAGTATTTTGATAAGACTTGCTCATTTTAGCTCCATCAGTTCCTACAACTACAGCCACCTCTTCATTTATCTTAGCTTCAGGCAAAGTAAAAATTTCACCCCATTCGTTATTTACTTTTAAGGCAATATCACGAGCTATTTCAACATGCTGAATTTGATCCTTGCCTACTGGCACAAGTTGAGTATCAAAAAGCAAAATATCTGCTGCCATTAAAACAGGATAAGAAAAAAGTCCATGCGACGCACTTAAGCCTTTAGCTACCTTATCTTTATAACTGTGAGCACGCTCTAATAAACCCATAGGAGTAAATTGAGATAAAATCCAATAAAGCTCCATTACTTCTTTTACATCACTTTGCAACCAAAAAACACTTTTTTGCGGATCTATACCAAGACTTAAAAAAGCCGCAGCGGCCTTAAGTGAGTTTTGCTCTAACTTCTTTCCATCTTGACTTGAAGTCATAGCATGATAATTTGCTATAAACATAAACATTTCACTTTTTTCTTGAGCTTCCACCATTTGCTTTATGGCACCAAAATAATTACCTATATGCAAATCACCACTGGGTTGAAGTCCTGTTAATACTCTCATTTTATCACCTTTTTTATTTCTATCACAAGCTCATCAATGCTTTTGTTTTCAACATCTAAAATCAAATTCGCTTTTTGCTCGTATTTATTTAGACGCTCATTATATAATCTTTTTGCTTGAACTTCATCATAAAACAAAGGTCTTTTAGCAATTTCACTCTCGCTTAAACGCTTCTTTAAATATTCAAAACTTGCTTTTAAGTAAACACAAAAACCTATTTTATCAAAATCCAAAACATGTATAAAACCTCCGCCGCTAGCTATAGAAGCTCCGTTACAAGAGCAAAGAAAATTTGCTACTTTTTGCTCTTCTTGCCTAAAAAAATTCTCACCCTTTTCTTTAAAAATTTCACTGACTTTTTGATCAAATTTCGCCTCAATCAAACTATCGCTATCTAAAAAAACAAGATCTAATTCCTTAGCCAAAGCTCTAGCTATGGTACTTTTTCCACTACCCATAAAACCGATAAAAATAATATTTTTAACTTTCATCATTTTCCTTGCTTCCTTTTTTGCGTGAAGCAATAACCAAAGGAACGCCTTCGAAGTTAAATTCTTTTCTGATTTGATTTTGTAAATAACGCTTATAGCTAAAATGCAAAGCCTTAGGTCTATTCATAATAAGTGCGATTTTAGGAGGTGCTAAATCATATTGCACTGCATAATAAATCTTTACCAATTTTCCATAATCATGTGGCAAAGGATGGGCTTTGGTCGCACTTGCGATTAAATCATTGAGTTTTGAGGTTGGAATTTTTTGCGTAAAATTAGCAAAAACTTCTAAAATTTTTTCCAATAAAACATGCACTCTTTTTCCACTTAAAGCAGAAACACTGACAATGGGCGCATAAGCTAAAAATTTAAAACGATCAAGTTTTAATTCTTTTACCACTTTATCAAATTCAAATTCGGTTTTATCCCATTTATTTAATACAATAATCACACCCAAATAATGCTTTGCCGCAAGTCCAGCTATCCTTTCATCAAGCTCATTAAAACCCTCATTAGCATCTAAAACCAAAAGTGCAATTTGAGAATTAGATAAAATCTTTTCTGTACGATTTAGCGCAAAACGCTCAAGTCCTTGAATTTTACCTCGCTTTCTAATACCTGCGGTATCAACAAATTCTATCACTTTATCTTTATAAACTATACTTTCATTAACAGGATCAATTGTCGTTCCCGCAATAGAACTCACCACACTGCGCTCCTGTTTTACCAAGGCATTTAAAAGGCTTGATTTTCCAACATTAACACGCCCTACTATACCGACTCTGATATGATTTTGATCTACTTCTTTAAACTGAAATTCTTTTCCCTCTTCATAATGTTCTAAAAAATCTTCTAAATTTTCTTCCTCATCAGGGACTAAAAATTCTTCATCCAAAAAGTTTTCAAGCCAATTATAAAGCTCATCTAGCCCTATATTATGAGTAACAGAAAGATTAAAAACCTCTTTTACGCCAAAATTAGCAAATTCCCATGATCTTTCTTCATCTTTTTTATTATCCACTTTGTTGATCACTAGAGCAATAGGCTTTCCTAGTTTTTTCAAAGAATGAAAAAACTGCCTGTCTTCATCATCAGGAATAAGTTTTCCATCAACTAAATAAAGGATAATATCACTTTCTTTTGCAATTTTTAGGGTATTTTTTTTAACTATTTTTAAAAAGCTCATTGCTTTCATCAAGACCACCACTATCAATCAATAAAGCTTTTTTAGAATTTATAAAAACTTCTGTTTTATTGGTATCTCTTGTGGTACCTGAAATTTCACTTGTAATAGCTATTCTTTGCCTTGCCATTCTGTTAAATAAACTTGATTTTCCAACATTTGGCTTACCTATAAGTATGATGCTTTGCATTTGTCTACCTAATAATAATTTTTAATCTATATTTTTTAAAAAAATTATATAAAATTTGCCTTAATATTAAGCAAAAAAAGACTAGAATTAACCATAATTTAATCAAGGAAAAAAGATGCTAAAAGTCATCAAACATAATTTAGGAATTTATTTTATGATTTTAGCGTGCTTGGATTTTGCGCTCATGGGAGCTTGTGCAAAAATTCTTAGCAAGGAAATGAGTTCGATTGAAATTATGTTTTTTAGAAATATCATCGGTGTATTTTTTATAGTTTATCTACTCAAGCGTTCAAAAGTTCACAAAGAAGGGGGGCATTTTTGGCTTTTAGTCTTTCGCGGGGTAACAGGAACACTTTCACTTTATATGTTTTTTTACAATGTTTCAAACATTACCCTAGGGGGTGCTTTTGCCTTTCAAAAAACCGCTCCAATCTTCATTACTTTAATAGCTTTTATTATTTTCAAAGAAAATATTGGAGCTAAGGGATGGCTGGGAATTTTAATCGCATTTAGTGGAGTGCTTTTAATCGCACAACCTTGGGCAGATGGTTCAACTCATTCGGGTTTTGATTTGAAAAATTCCATCATAGGTGTTATGAGTGGATTTTTAGCAGCCTTAGCCCTTACAAGTGTAAGAGAGCTTAGAAAATTTTATACTACGGAACAAATTGCATTTTCTTTTATTCTCTTGGGAACCTTAATGCCTTTAATCTCTATGATAAGTGCTGAATTTTTTGAACCAAAACATCTTGATTCTTTGCATTTGGATTTTATTTTAGCACCTTTTGTAATGCCTAGTCTTACAGCTTGGCTCATTATTGCCATTATGGGAATTTTAGGTACTATATATCAAATTCATGTAACCAAAGCTTACGGTATAGCCAAGCAAGCAGGGGTTGTAGCGGGCATAAGCTATCTTGATGTAGTTTTTAGCATGATAGTGGGTATAATTTTGGGTGATGATTTACCAAGCGCTATGGTTTTTTTAGGTATAATAGGCATTATTTTTGGTGGAATAATTTTGGTTAAAAATAAAGGAAAAAAATGAAAAAAATGATACTCATTGCCGGTCCTTGTGTCATTGAAAACAAGGATTTGGTTTTTAAAGTAGCACAAAATTTACAAGAATTTAATGAAAATGAAAATATAGAATTTTATTTTAAGTCAAGCTTTGACAAAGCAAATCGCACAAGCATTAATTCTTTTAGAGGCCCTGGTCTTGAAGAAGGATTAAAAATCTTACAAAGTGTAAAAAATGAATTTGGTATGAAAATCTTAACCGACATACATGAAAGCACGCAAGCAGCACCTGTAAGTGAGGTGGCTGATGTTTTACAAATTCCTGCTTTTTTATGCAGACAAACTGATTTACTAGTCGCAGCAGCTAAAACAAAGTCAAAAGTTAATATCAAAAAAGGACAATTTCTCAATCCAAGCGATATTAAATACAGTGTCAAAAAAGTACTTCAAACACGAGGTATAGAAGAAGAAGGCTATGAAATAGCTGATAAAAATGGTATTTTTGTAGCCGAAAGAGGGGCTAGCTTTGGCTATGGAAATTTAGTCGTAGATATGAGATCTTTGGTTATCATGCGCGAATTTGCTCCTGTTATATTTGACGCTACTCATAGCGTGCAAATGCCAGGGGCTGCAGGAGGAAGTAGCGGAGGAAAAAGCGAATTTGTAGAACCTTTAGCAAGAGCAGCAGCAGCTGTAGGAGTAGATGGCTTTTTCTTTGAAACACATACTAATCCTTGCGAAGCTTTATGCGATGGGCCTAATATGCTTGATCTTAACCGTCTTAAAGCTTGCGTGAAAACGCTTTTAGAAATTCAAAATATTATCGAAGGAAAATAATATGACTATCATTGAAGGAAAATTAAATTTAGATTCAAATACAAAAATTGCTATCATCAATGCAAGATTTAATCACATCATCACTGATCGTCTTGTAGAAGGTGCAAGAGATGCTTTTTTAAGACATGGTGGCAAAGAAGAAAATCTTAGCCTTATACTTGTTCCAGGTGCTTTTGAACTTCCTTTTGCTTTAAAAAAAGCTATAGAGAGTAAAAAATTTGATGCAATTTGTTGTGTGGGTGCAGTTATCCGTGGCTCAACTCCACATTTTGATTATGTTTCAGCAGAAACTACTAAGGGGATTGCCAATGTAAGCTTAAACCATAACATTCCTGTAAGTTTTGGAGTTTTAACAACCGATACTATAGAACAAGCCATAGAAAGAGCGGGAAGTAAAGCAGGAAATAAAGGCTTTGAAGCAATGACAACTGTTATTGAAATGCTAAATTTAAGTAAGGAACTTTAATGGCAACGCGTCACCAAGTAAGACAAAGTGTAATCTCTTTGCTTTATGCTCTAGAAATGAATGAAAAGAATGAAAATTTCATTGATGAATTTCTAAATGAAAAAAAAATCCGCAATGAGCAAAAAAATTTTACACTGAGTTTATACGAAGGAATTATAAAAAATCTTGATGATATAGATAAGAATTTAAATCCTTATCTTAATGAAAATGAAATTGAAAAGTTAGGACATATCGAAAGAGCGATATTACGACTTGGTGCTTATGAAATACTTTTTACAGATACACCTAATGCTATAGTAATCAATGAAGCCATAGAGCTTGCTAAAGAACTTGCTAATGATAATTCTCCAAAATTTATCAACGGGGTTTTAGATGCTCTTGTTAAGGCAAAGCAATGAAACTCTGTGTAGCCCTTGATCTTGCCACTAAAGAAGAGTGTTTAAAACTTGCTAAAGAATTAAAAGGATTAGATCTTTGGTTAAAAGTGGGCTTAAGAGCTTATTTAAGAGATGGATTTAAATTTATAGAAGAGCTTAAAAAAATCGATGGATTTAAAATTTTTCTCGATCTTAAAATTCACGATATTCCCAACACCATGGCAGATGCTTGTGAGGAAATTTCAAAACTCGGTGTTGATATGATCAATATCCACGCAAGTGCTGGAAAAGTCGCCATGCAAGAAGTAATGTCTAGACTCAATCGCTTAAATAAAAGACCTTTGGTTTTAGCAGTTTCAGCACTTACTAGCTTTGATGAAGAAAATTTTTATAGTATTTATAAACAAAATATCGATGAAGCAGTGATTAATTTTTCAAAAATGTCTTATCAAAATGGACTTGATGGTATGGTATGTTCGGTTTTTGAAAGCAAAAAAATTAAAGAGCATACAAGTTCAAATTTCTTAACCCTTACTCCTGGAATTCGTCCTTTTGGAGAAACAAGCGATGATCAAAAACGCGTTGCCAATCTTACAATGGCTAGAGAAAATCTGAGTGATTATATCGTTGTGGGAAGACCTATATATAAAAATGAAGATCCTAGGGCTGTGTGTGAAAAAATTTTAGATAAAATACACAGAAAAAATGTAAGCGAAAACGATATAGAGCAAAATTACGAAGCAATTCAGCAAAAAGAATGGGATATGTGCAATCATTTTGAAGAATGGATCAAAACCCAACCTGATAAGGAGCAAGCTTTGAAAGAATTTTATGCTAAGTGTGGGATAAAATATTGAATTATCAACAATTAGAATGCGATTATTTCAATCTTTACAATCAATTTGTTAGTGTAGATTTTCAAATTTCGTTATTTGAAAAAAATCACAGAAGCTTAATCAAAGATTTTGTATTTTTTTATCATCAAATTTTAAAACAAAAAGACTTAAACTACTTGCTTGGAGTAAGAAACAAAATCGCCCTTAAAGTTCATAATTATATGCAAGAATACTCCGCTTCTCCAAAAGATTTAAGTCTTATTTGTCTAAGAGAAAGCAAGCATATTGAATTTTTTCAGATATTTTACAAGGCTCTTGCTTATTTCGTAGCCTTTAGGAAAAAACTTGACGAAGAGCAAAAAATTAAAAATTTGATTTCAAATATTAATGAATGCTTTGGATATCATTTTCTAAATTCTGACTTTAACAATCTCCAAAAATTTCAAAAAAGCGACTTGTTTACATTGCCTGATAAATACCTTCAATATTTTCATTTTGCTATGATTCATCTTTGTTTTATGGTTTTGCATCCTTTAAATTTCAAAGATTCTAAACGACATCTTGATAAAGCGATTGATTATCTTATCGAAGGAACTTTTAAAATTTATGAACTTATCTTCAAAGAATATTTTTTATTGTTTCCAAAAGATGAAGAGCTTAAAAATGAACTTAAAAAATTAAAAAAATTAGAATTTAAAATTCTAATGCAAGAAACTTCGAGAGTTAAATTACTCAATCACTATAAAGAATTTTGCGAAGAAATATTCTACAATATAGAGCTTGAAAAAATAATATAAAAATTAATCCTACATTAACATTGTTATAGTTTAATAATAAAAATTTTTAATAAGGAAAAATTATGATTATAACACCTGAAAAGCTTTATAAACAAAGGAGAGATTTTTTCAAGCTTGGAGCCGGAGCTTTAATCGGTTCTTCTTTAATTACTTCTAAACTCTCTGCTTTAAATTTTATAAACGATACAAATGTAAACAAACTCGAAATCAGCGACGAAGAGCTTGCAACAAACTATGTCAATTTTTATGAATTTTCAACAGATAAAAAAAGAGCAGTCTCTTTAGCACAAAATTTCAATACTCAAAATTGGAAAATCGATATAAGCGGAGAAATAGAAAAACCCTTAAGTCTTAGCATGGAAGATATTTTAAAATTTCCTTTAGAAGAAAGGATTTATCGTTTTCGTTGTGTTGAAACTTGGTCAATGGTAGTACCTTGGGTAGGTTTTGAACTACGCCGTTTAATCGATATGGCAAAACCGACTAGCGAGGCAAAATTTATCAAATTTACTACCCTTTTAGATAAAAACCAATTCCCTGATCAAGACGCTTTATTTCCGACTGTTGATTATCCTTATGTAGAAGGACTCCGCATGGATGAGGCCATACATCCGCTTACCCTGCTTGCAGTAGGTATGTACAAAAAACCTTTAAAACCACAAAATGGAGCACCAATTCGTCTTGTAGTGCCTTGGAAATACGGGTTTAAAAGTATCAAATCCATAGTTAAAATAGAATTTGTAAAAGAACAACCTGTAAGTACTTGGGAAAAATATGCCCCAAATGAATACGGCTTTTATGCCAATGTCAATCCTAATGTATCTCATCCTAGATGGTCACAAGCTAATGAAAGGGCTTTGGGAGACTTTTTCACCAAACCTACTTTAATGTTTAATGGCTATGAAAAAGAAGTGGCAAGTCTTTATGCAGGCATGGATTTAAAGGCAAATTACTAATGCATGCAAAATATTTTAAATTTCTTGCCTATTTTACTTTTTTAGCAAGTTTGATTTATGGCTTTTATCATATATTAAAAGCCTTTGATTTTGTCAAAGAAGCTTATATTTATACAGGAATTTTTGCTTTAATTTTTTTAAATTTAAGCCTTTTATTTTCTTTGTGCAAATTCAAAAAAACCAAAAGCTATCCTAAACTATTGGGAATATTTGCTGCATTTTGGGCATTTTTACATTTTTTAAATTATTTTATCTTTGATAGAAATGCTAACTTTTTAAGGCTCTTTGATGATATCTCTCATCGTTTATTAGAAGCAAGTGGTTTTATCGCTTTTACTATCATCTTTTTTATGTTTTTAAGCTCTTTTAGGGTTTTTAAAAAAATTGAAAAGATAAGAAAATTAGGCTATGTATGTTTAGTGCTAGCAAGCTATCATTATTTTTTAAGTCCTAAAGTTCCTATGTTTTGGGAATGGAGCGCTTTAATACTCAGTCTTGTTTATTTTACGATACGCTATTTAAGATTTTTAAAACCTAAAAAAAGCTAAAAACCGACAATTTTACTTTTATCGAAGCTGGAATTTAATTCTTTTTGTATGCTTTCTACAAAATCTTGCATTTTAAATACTCCATCTTCGGTCACCGCTACTTTTAAGGCAGTATTTTTAACAACCATTAAAATTTGTGCTCCGCTTAATTCGTAATTTGCTAAAATATTAACATCAAATGCTTTTTCAAAGGATGCTTTTCTAGGTAAAAATTTCTCCCACATCTTAAGCCTGTCTTTAAAATCAGGTTTTTTAAATTCAATCTTATAGTCAAATCTTCTCGAAAAAGCGCTATCTAAACTTTCTAAAAAGTTAGTTGTGGCAATGATAACACCATTAAAGCGCTCAATTTGCTCTAAAAAAATATTTTGCATTTGATTATGCATTTTATCGCTTCCACTACTACTTTCAACCCTTGTGCTTAAAAACTGATCGGCTTCATTTAAAAGCAGTATGGGACTTTGTTTGCAAGTTTGAACTATATTTTTATAAGTATCAAAAATTTTCCTTACATTTTGTTCGCTTTCGCCCACCCATTTACTTAAAATTTTAGAACAATCAAAACTAAGTACTGTTTTTTTCATTGATTTTGCCATAGCTAAGGCTGACATAGTTTTCCCTGTTCCAGCAGGTCCATAAAAAATAATCTTTGCTTCTATATTTTTATTGCTTTTTATTCCCCAAGAATTTAGCCTTTCGAGTACTTTTTTATCTTGCTGTTTTAAGATATTTTCCAAAAGCTCTTTAGTATTTTGAGGCATAATGATATCATTTATATCTATACTTGGCTCTATAAGTTCGAAAATATCTTGCTCTTTTAAAACATTTTCGATTTTAATTTTTTTATTTTGCTTTGGCTCAAAATTTATAATTCTTTGCAAAATTTCATCTGTAATAAAAAAACTTTTAGAAATATCACCAAAAGTATTTAAATATTCATCATACTCTATCAGATTAAGAAGAGGGGCGTTTTCTTGCAATAAGCTTTTATTTTTATGCTTTTCTAAATCATTTTCACTGACTAAAGAAAGTAAAGAGTTCATCTCTCTAGACACTGAGTTTTCATTGCTTAAGGTATATTCTTCTTTAAGAAGAGCTAGAAAAATGATTTGTTCTTTGCTTTCAAGATTATACTCTTTAAAAATATCTGCTAAAATATTATAAAATTTACTTTTCTTAAGTCTTTCTTTAATATGCTTTTCATAAAGCTTGATTTGGGCTTTAACCTCATCGCTACATGTGCTTGAGCGTATAAAACTCAATCTCTCATATAGCTCAACTCTCATAAATTCATCTTTTAAATATTCTAAATACTCCCCATAAGCTTCTTTTTTATCTAAATTTAAACAAGGTTTAGCTTCTAAAAATTCTAAAAAATATTCACTTAAACTCAATTCACTTTGCAATAGGCTAAGAGTTAATTTTTGACTTTTATTGCTTTCTATATTTTTAAAAAAACCAGAATTTTGATTTATAAAACCTCTTTCAATAAGCCTTTTTAAATCCTCCAAAGTATCCAAATACAAATATTTTTCACTACCAAAAATTCCCGTCAGTAAAGTAAAAGTATTAACAGAAGATATGGAAATAACATAGTTTTTGCAAAGTTCTCTTAAAATCAAAGCCTCATTTTTTGAACACTTTAATTCTTTATAAATTTGACTTTCTTCTATATTTTTAAGACTTAAAAATTCCTTTAGTCTAACCATTTTATTTTTTAAATTCCTTTATCTCATTTTCATTAAAATTAACACAAATATTTTCATCCAAATAATGGTTTTCATAAGGAAGATAGCACAATCTTAAACCAAAATTTGTAATTAAAAAATTATTATTAAAAGAAATCTCTCCCATATCATCAAAGCATTCATCACAAACAAGATCAAGTTTTTGATGTAAGAGCTCTTTAAATTTTAAGTTATTTACATCATAAAGCTCATTTAAATTCAAAAAAACTTTTTTATCTATATCATAAACAAAATTATTAAGCTCTAAAATTGCACGATCGCCTTCTTCGTAAAAATAATACCATTCTTCAAAACTAAACCTTCCATCTTTTAATACAATAGGTTTTTGAAGAATTTGTTCAAAGCTCATGCCCTCCTTACGAATAGGACGAAAATCCTTGGTTTTATTTTTATAATTTAAAAAATCGAAACTGCCTTTAATTCTTATATTGTTTTGATCTTTAATAAGTTCAAGACTTGTTACTCCTAGTTTATTTCCTTGAAATTTTTTATTATCAAATACCAATTCCCTAGAAGAAGAAATTTTGTATTTTTTTTGCTCATCCTCCCATGAATTTTCTTTTTGAAAAAGAGTTATTTCAGTGCTTGTATTATAATCACTAAGCATTAGAAAGCTAGGACTGCTTTGATTAGCCTCTCTGTCAAAAATCGGTATAAAAGGAGCATTATCATAAACTATAGCAAAAATTTGTTTATCTTTTAAATCGTAAAAATAAATTTCACCCTTATAAATTTGTGCACAAATTAAACTTACACAAAAGCACAACAATAGCCCTATTTTCAAATTTTATCCTTAAAATTTCACTAAAATAATTTTTATATGTGAAATCTTATCAAAAAAACTTATTTTATTGTCACAAACTTCGTAAAAAATTTCATAATTTGCACTATTTAATTTCTGATTAAATCCACATTGAGTTTTTTCTATATTTTTGCCATTCCATAGAGGTTTTGCTTCTAAAATATCTTTTAATATATCTTCATAATAGGTGTTCTTAAAAAATTTTTGATTAAATACTGTCTTGCTATAACATACCGAATTCAAACAAATATCCTCTCTTATTTTAAGCTTGAAAAAGGCTTGGCCTAATTTATAAACTTCTAAATTTAAAGCCTTATTTTCCTTTTTCAAAAAGCCAAAATCGTTGATTTTAATAGCTGGAGTATTAAATACAACCTTCATTTTTTGGCTAGGATATTCTTGATTTTTTAAAGCACAAGCACTGAAAAACAAAAGTAAAAAAAAGATAAAAATTTTTTTCAATACTCTTAACCTATTTTAAATTTTTAAAGCTAAGATTTAATTCTAAATTAAGCTCTTTAACCATTTTCATCACAGCTTGCAAATCATCAATTTGCTTTGCAACCACACGAATTTCATCTCCTCGTATGGAAGAACTTACCTTTAATTTACTGTCTTTAATAGCCTTATTGATTTTCTTAGCATTTTCACTATCAATGCTATCATTAGCTTTTAAATTCAAACGAAACATCGCTCCACTTTCGCGTGAAAGCTCTTTAATAGCATTAGAATTAATGCCCCTTTTTATAAGTTTTGAAATCACAATATCTTTCAAAACATCAAGCTTTGCTTCACTTGAAGAATGAAGCTTAAAAATACTGTCTTTCTCGCTGAATTCAATTTCACACTTAATACCTTTTAAATCATAGCGAGAATCAAGCTCTTTTTTTGCTTGCTCAAAAGCATTTTTAAGCTCTTGTTTATCCAAAGCCGCTGAAATATCAAAACTATGTTCACTTGCCATTTTCTATCCATTCTTTTAAATTATCATAAACCATAGACATCAATTTTTCCACCGCTTCTTTGCTTGCCCAAGCCACATGTGGAGTAATGATGAGATTTTCTTTATTTTTGATATTTAAGAGAGGATGATTTTTCACCATAGGCTCACTCTCTAAAACATCAAGTCCTACGCGGATATTTTTTTCATCCATTATTTTTGCCAAATCATTTTCATTAATGATTCCACCCCTGCCTACATTAACCAAAATCGCATTATCTTTTAAAAGTTTTAAATTCTCATAAGTAAGCAAATTTTTTGTTTTTTCATTCAAAGGAGCATGAATGCTAACAACATCGCAAGTTCTTAAAAGCTCTTCCAAATTTAAGCATTCAAATTCAGCGTTTTGATTGAGTCCGCTTGTTGAATAATAACAAATTTTAGCCCCAAAAGCACTAGAAATTTTAGCCACTTCTTTGCCTATGCTGCCTAGTCCTATAATACCGTGCTTTTTACCCTCCATTGAATTTAAAATTCTACTAAAATCCGTAAAGATAGGGCTATCGCACCATTTACCCTCTTTGCTCCATTTATCATAGTAAGGAATATGATTTAAAAAAGCAAAAATAAATGCAAAGGTATGCTGAACTACGCTCATAGTAGAATATCCAGCAGCATTTTTTACGATAATACCCTTTTCTTTGGCGTATTCAACATCGATATTGTTTACACCCGTAGCCGTTTCTAAAATAAGCTTTAAATTAGGACAAGCATCCATAACTTCTTTATCAATAACAACTTTATTTGTCATAACCACATCTGCATCTTTTAAACGCTCTATGGTTTCTTTTCTATCTGTTAAAGCATGACTTTGAAACTCTCCAAAATGCTTAAAAATACTTAAATCATAATCCCCTAAAGTTGCTGCATCTAAGCATACGATTTTCATTTTTTATCCTTCAATAATATGTCCTACAAATTTAGAATAATTATCAAGTACAAGTCCACCTTTTCTAAAGCCTAAGCCACAACCCTCATAAGCAAAGAAAACACCTGCTTGATAGTATTCATTATCATATGAGTTAAATTCTACATATTCTTGATAAATGTTTTTATTGTTTCCGTAAGGACCTACATTCTCGTGTAAAATTTTACCTTCTTTGATTATACTAACATTTGCCCCTTCTCTACCAAAAACAGGTTTTTTCACATAAACTTTTCCTTCTAAAGGAGTATCTCGTGTTTCTAAAAGTAATGGGTGATTTGGGAAAAGCTCCCATAAAATTTTTAAAATTCCCTTAGATTGAAATAAAAGCGTATAAGCAGGATTTAAAATAATAGCTTTTTGATTTCTCATAATCTGTGTTAAAAGCATGGCAAGCTCACCTTCTTCTATGGCTATATCCTCCCAAGGAACGAGCTTAAACCAATATTCATAATTTACACCCTCTTTAAAAATTCCTTCTTCGCTAAATTCCACCTCGTCCACGAAAGAAAAATCTGTTTCAAATCCTGCTTCATTTGCGATATGAGCAAGTAATTTTGTAGTGATTTCTTCTTCTTTGCTTCCTGCTACGCTTGAAAAAAGAATTTTCCACCCTTGATAGTATTCTTCAAAACCTTGAGTATCCTCCTCAAGAGTGATCAATCTTTTAAAATTATCCATTAAACTTTCATAAATACTATTAAATTGTTTACTTTCATCCATGCCATTTTGCTTTAAAATCGCCCATTGCAAGATCGCACTTTCAAAAAGAGCAGTGGGGGTATCTGCATTAAATTCTATAAGCTTGATAGGCTTACCATCAAGACCACCTGCTAAATCAAAACGACCGTATAAATGCCAATGTACTTCATTTTCCCAGCTCATTTTGATAGCATCGACAAGATTAAAAGGAATTCCAAGCTCATCAAAACGATTGTTATCTATAACATTTTGCGCTGCAGCTACAAACATATCATAAAGCTCATTCACTGCTTCATAATAAGCATTGGCTTCTTTTTCGCTTACACATACTAATTTATCGCTTATATAATCACTTCCATCTTCATCGCTATGCCATGAAAATCCTATACTTTCCAAATAATCTTTTTGAAGTTTTTCAACCTGTACCACTCTCATCTTTTTTCCTTAAGATCCAAAAGAAGAACTTGAACTTGAAGATGCTTTAGATCCGCCACCAAAAAATCCTGATTTTGAGGCACTTGAAGCAGAACCTGCTGTACCTGCTTTATTGAAACTATTAACGCTTCTTTGATAAGCGCTTTGATTTGAAAAAGCACCTCGTTGCTGATTGGCAAAATTTTGATTATTAAAAAGCTTAGAACCTATCCAGCTACCCAAAATCGCACCCGCAGCACTTGCAAGCAGAGTTTCTCCTAAGCTTAATCCTCCACTACTGATTTGACCCTCCTCTTTGGTCAAATTTGAAGTACCATTATCAATCTTTGCCGCTTCTTCTTTGATAAGTGCATCCATCTCCTCTTTGCTTAATACTCTTTCTGTGCCGTTAATATCTTTTAAAACAACTCTAGTTTCATCACTTGGAAATTGATCTTTGATTTTATATTGACCTGGAGCGATTTCTTCGATGATAACAAAAGCTCCTTGAGCATTTGCTGCCTGATTTAAAGTATCGGTATTCTCGCTATTGTTTCCACAGCCTGCTAAAGCTCCACCCGCAACAGCTGCAAGGCCACTTATCATACCAATTTGGATAATTTTTTTGATTTTTTTCATAGTCTTGATCCTCGAATGAAATTTTAGAATTTATTTTTGATAAAATTTTAACAAAAAATAATCAATTAAGTCTTACAAAAAATATTTCTAAAGAAATAAAATGCAATTTTAATGCGTATTAAAATAAAATCAGGAATTTCAAAAACAGTAAATTTAACGGATTTTAATAAGAAAAAAAGCCCTTTCGGGCTTCGGGTTAGAGTCTTGACTCGTAGCGTCTAAGCATATAAAGTCTTTTAAGCATTTTTTTGCGTGCTGAAATTTTTTGTTTTTTGCGAATTTCAGTCATGGGCTCAAAAAATCTTCTTGCTCTTACTTCAGTAACAACTAGATTTCTATCTACTTGCTTTTTGAACTTACGATACGCTTCATCAAAAGACTCGTTAGGATGTACCTTAATTCCTGGCACAGTCCTCACCACCTTTCTGTGTAAATTTTTGTTGTGAAATATGATTATAAAACATTTCTTATTAATCCAAACTTAGAAAGCGTTTAAAAATTGTTTTAGTTTTTTGGGCTATAATCGCAGTCATTAATATTTTATTATGAGGTTTTTTATGGAAAGTCATATTACCAACTATACCAAAAAGCGATATTTTGTATATTTAGTTGCAACGGTTGTGATATTTTGTTTACCTTTTATTACGATTAATGGGAATCATTTCTTTTTATTGAGTTTTGATCATTCTAAACTGAATCTATTTTTTATTTCATTCTCAACTCAAGAATTTTATCTTATGCCCTTTTTACTGATTTTTCTTTTTTTATTTATATTTTTTATAACTACTCTAGGAGGAAGGGTATGGTGCGCTTGGAGCTGTCCTCAAACTATTTTTAGGGTGATTTATAGAGATATTATACAAACCAAACTTTTAAAAATTCGTAAAAATATTAATAATAAACAAAAAGAATATGAAGGATATTATTTTAAAAAAATTATAGCTGTAATTTTATTTTATTTTATATCTTTAGTAGCTGTAAGTAATTTACTTTGGTATTTTGTTCCACCTGAAGATTTTTTTGCTTATATACAAAATCCAGGCGAACACTTACTTTTGCTGGGTATTTTATTTTGTGCAAGTTTGTTTTTAACTTTAGATATTACCTATTTAGCAGAAAAATTTTGTATTTATGTATGCCCTTATGCAAGAGTTCAATCTGTAATGTTTGATCGTGATACCATGCAAGTGATTTATGATGAAAGACGCGGTGGAGTGATTTATGATGGACATACTAAACTTTACAAAAAACCACCTGAAGGTGAATGTATAGGCTGTGAGGCTTGTGTAAGTATTTGTCCTACTCATATAGATATACGCAAGGGTATGCAACTTGAATGTATCAATTGTCTAGAATGCGCCGATGCCTGTTCTAAAGTACAAAGCAAATTTAATAGACCAAGTTTAATTAATTGGACTAGCGTAAAAGCTATAGAAACACGAAAAAAAGTAAATTATTTCCGCTTTAGAACCATTGCTTATTTTATTGTCCTTCTGATTGCTTTGATTGCTTTGATAATCATGGGAAGTAAAAAAGAAAATATGCTTTTAAATATCAATCGTAGCAGTGAACTTTATCAAATTACACATACTCACAAGGGTGTAGAAATTTCAAATGCTTATACTTTTTTGTTTCAAAATACTGATTCTAAAACTCATGAATATTATTTTGAAGCTAGCTTAGAAGGCGTTGATAATGGCTTAGAAATTATTCGTCCGAGCAAATCTTTTACATTAAAAGGAGGGGAGCAAACTAAAAAGATTGTTGTGATAAAAGCTACTAAAAAGTTAGCTGATAATGACCAAAAAGATGTGATTTTTCCACTTCACATCAAAGCTTATGCTAAGGATGATGACAAGATTGTTATCTTTAGAGAAAGCATTTTTGTCTATCCTAAAAGTACAATTTTAAAGGAATATTATGAATCTAAATAAAGTGCCTTCTAAAAAAGTTTTAGCAAGGAAAGAAAAAATTAAAAATGTCGCTTTTGATCTATTTTTAACCAAGGGTTTCCAAGAAACCAGTTTAAGCGATATTATTAAATTATCCGGTGGCTCATATTCTAATATTTATGATAGCTTCCATAGTAAAGAAGGGTTATTTTTTGAAATTTTGGATGATGTTTGTAAAAAACATTTTGATTTGATAGCTTCTCAAACTCAAACTATCGGGAATGGGAATTTAAGAGAAATTTTAATTTCTTTTGGACTTGCTTTTGTTGATATTTTCAACCAAGCTCAAACCGTGGCTTTTGGTAAAATTATTTTTTCTCAAGTTTATGATAAAAGCAAGCATTTTAAAAATTGGATTGAAAACAATCAAAAAGTTTTCTCCTATAGCATACTTATAGAACTCTTTAAAAAGCAAGATAATAGCTATATCTCAGATAATGCTCAAAAACTTGCTATACTTTTTTGCGCCATGCTAAGAGAACCTCACCATAGCTTAAATGTTTTAGCTGATGTTCCTTTGATGAGCAAGCAAGAGCAAAAAGAACATGTAGAATTCATTGTCAATATATTCTTAAAAGGAATTAAAAATAATACTTCATCTTGATTAAGAATAAAAAAGGGGAAAAATTATTAACCAAACTTTAGCTATAATACATCTTAAAAATTTTGTAATAAATATTACAATATATTAAAAAATTTAAGGCAAAAATCATGAATTTATTTCGAAAAAACACCCTTTTAATCTTAAGTGTTTTATTTTTATTTTCCGCTTGTAGCAAGGAGGAGGCGCCCCAGATGCAAATGCCTCCTCAATTTGTCAGTACAATGAGTGCTAAAGCTGAAAATATACCGCTTAGCTTTACTTATCCTGCAAAACTGGTTAGTGATTATGATGTTATCATCAAACCTCAAGTAAGCGGTATTATCGTTGAAAAACTTTTCAAAGCAGGCGATTTGGTTAAAAAAGGGCAAACTCTTTTTATTATCGAACAAGACAAATTTAAAGCAAGTGTAAATTCAGCTTATGGCAAAGCTTTGATGGCTAGAGCAAATTTTGACAATGCTAGTAAAGATTATAACCGTTCAAAAACACTTTACAATAAAGGTGCAATTTCTCAAAAAGAATACGATAATGCTTTGGCTAATTTTAACAGCACAAAAGCAAGTCTTACTAGCGCTAGAGCAGATTTAGAAAATGCACGCATTGACTTAGCCTATACTCAAATCAAAGCTCCTTTTGATGGTGTTGTAGGAGATGCTTTGATCAATATAGGAGATTATGTAAATTCATCTTCAAGCGAGCTTGTAAGAATCACAAATCTCAATCCAATCTATGCAGATTTTTATATTTCAGATACAGATAAACTCAACATTGTTCGCAACACCCAAGATGGAAAATGGGATTTAAGCAATATCTATGCAGATTTAAATCTTAATGGAGAAGTAGTTAAAGGAAAGCTTTATTTTATAGATTCAGTTATCGATTCTAGTAGTGGAACGGTAAAAGCTAAAGCGATTTTTGATAACAACAATTCTACTCTCTTGCCAGGTGCTTTTGCAACAATTACTTCGAGCGGTTTTATCCAAAAAAATGGATTTAAGGTTCCTCAAATTGCAATCAAGCAAGATCAAAATGAAGTTTATGTTTTTCTTTTTAAAGAAGGCAAGGTTGCTAAAGCTCCTATACATATAAGTTATCAAGATAATGAATATGCTATTATCGATAAAGGTTTACAAAATGGGGATAAAATCATTTTAGATAACTTTAAAAAAATCAGATTAGGTAGCGAAGTTAAAGAAGTTGGAGCACAGTAATGTTTTCTAAATTTTTTATCGAAAGACCTATTTTTGCCTCTGTTGTAGCCATTATCATTTCTTTAGCTGGAGCTATCGGGCTTACAAATTTACCTATAGAACAATACCCATCCTTAACTCCTCCTACAGTTAAGGTAAGTGCAACTTATACAGGTGCAGATGCTCAAACTATCGCAACAACAGTTGCAAGCCCTATTGAAGATGCTATCAATGGTGCTGATAATATGATATACATGGATTCGACTTCAAGTTCATCAGGAACTATGACTTTAACTGTATATTTTGACATAGGTACCGATCCTGATCAAGCAACCATAGATGTTAACAATAGAATTTCAGCGGCAACTGCAAAAATGCCTGATGAAGTAAAAAAACTAGGCGTTACAGTTAGAAAAACTTCTTCTACAACGCTTGCTGCTATTTCTATGTATTCAAGCAATGGTTCAATGAGCGCTGTAGATGTATATAATTATATTACCTTAAATATTTTAGATGAATTAAAAAGAGTTCCGGGCGTTGGAGATGCTAATGCTATAGGAAATCGTAATTATTCTTTAAGAATTTGGCTCAAACCTGATCTGTTAAACAAATTTGGAGCAACAGCCACTGATGTTATCGCGGCAGTCAATGATCAAAATGCTCAATACGCTACAGGTAAAATCGGCGAAGAGCCTGTGACTCAAAAATCGCCTTATGTTTATTCTATCACTATGCAAGGAAGATTACAAAGTCCTAGTGAATTTGAAAATATCATCCTAAGAACCAATGAAGACGGTTCGTTTTTAAGATTAAAAGATGTAGCAGATGTTGAAATAGGTTCTCAACAATACAGATCCCAGGGACGATTAAACGGAAATGATGCAGTTCCAATTATGATCAATCTCCAATCAGGAGCAAATGCCTTAAATACGGCAAAACTTGTAGAAGCTAAGATGCAAGAATTATCAAAAAGCTTTCCTGAAGGCTTAGAATATAAAATTCCATACGATACAACTAAATTTGTTATCGAGTCTATTAAAGAAGTTATAAAAACCTTTGTCGAAGCATTGATTTTGGTTATTATCGTTATGTATATGTTCTTAAAAAACTTCCGCTCGACACTCATACCTATGATCGCCGTTCCTGTTTCATTACTAGGAACTTTTGCAGGGCTTTATTTGTTAGGATTTAGTATAAATCTTTTAACATTATTTGCTCTTATATTAGCCATAGGCATAGTCGTAGATGATGCTATTATCGTGGTTGAAAATATAGATAGAATTTTGCACGAAGATGCAAATATCAGTGTTAAAGATGCTGCCATTCAAGCAATGGAAGAAGTGAGCTCACCTGTAATCTCGATTGTGCTTGTGCTTTGTGCCGTTTTCATACCTGTATCTTTTATTTCAGGCTTTGTGGGAGAAATTCAAAGACAATTTGCGCTAACTTTAGCTATATCTGTAACCATATCAGGTTTTGTAGCTCTTACCCTAACGCCTTCTTTATGCGCACTCTTTTTAAGACGCAACGAAAGCAAACCTTTTTATATCGTTCAAAAATTTAATGATTTCTTTGACTGGAGTACTTCTGTATTTAGCGCAGGAGTTGCTTACATACTTAAAAGAACTATTCGTTTTGTTTTGATTTTTTGTATTATGCTGGGTGCTATTTTTTATCTTTATAAACAAGTCCCTAGCTCTTTGGTTCCTGAAGAAGATCAAGGTTTGATGATAAGTATTGTTAACCTTCCTTCAGCTTCAGCTTTACATAGAACCATTTCAGAAGTTGACGCTATGAGTCAAGAAATCCTAAAAACCGATGGCGTAAAAGATGCGATGGCTATGATAGGATTTGATCTTTTCACAAGCTCACTTAAAGAAAATGCTGCTGCTATGTTTATAGGGCTTGAAGATTGGAAAGATAGAAATGCAAGCGCTGATGAAATCATCATGGAGCTTAATAAAAAATTTGCCTTCGATCGCGATGCGGCAAGTGTATTCATAGGACTACCTCCTATACCTGGGCTAAGCATCACGGGTGGGTTTGAAATGTATGCTCAAAACAAAAGCGGAAAAAGCTATGATCAAATTCAAGAAGATGTAAACAAACTTGTAGCAGCGGCCAATCAAAGAAAAGAATTATACAGAGTTAGAACTACTCTTGATACAAGTTTCCCACAGTATAAACTCATCATCGATAGAGATAAATTAAAACATTTTAATTTAAACATGAAAGATGTTTTTAGTACGATGAATGCAACTATAGGGACATATTATGTAAATGATTTTTCTATGCTCGGTAAAAACTTTCAAGTCAATATCCGCGCAAAAGGAGATTTTATAAATACCCAAAATGCATTGAAAAATATTTTTGTGCGTTCAAACGATGGAAAAATGATACCGCTTGACTCTTTCTTAACCCTACAAAGAAGCTCAGGACCAGATGATGTAAAACGCTTCAATCTCTTCCCAGCAGCGCAAATACAAGGACAACCTGCTCCAGGATATACTTCAGGACAAGCTATAGAAGCAATTTCTCAAGTAGCACAAGAAACTTTGGGTGATGATTATTCTATAGCTTGGAGTGGTTCAGCCTATCAAGAAGTTTCAAGCAAAGGAACAGCAAGTTATGCCTTTATTTTAGGAATGGTATTTGTATTCTTAATCCTAGCGGCACAGTATGAAAGATGGCTCATACCTTTAGCTGTTGTTACAGCAGTACCTTTTGCCGTATTTGGATCATTTTTGCTTGTATATTTAAGAGGGTTTACTAATGATATATATTTCCAAACCGGACTCTTACTTTTGATAGGGCTTTCAGCTAAAAATGCGATTTTGATCGTTGAATTTGCCATGGAAGAACGCTTCAAAAAAGGAAAAAAAGTATTTGATGCTACTGTTGCAGCTGCAAGACTTCGCTTTAGACCGATTATTATGACTTCTTTAGCCTTTACTTTTGGTGTTTTACCGATGATTTTTGCAACCGGAGCAGGAAGTGCTTCAAGACATTCTTTAGGAACAGGGCTTATTGGTGGAATGATAGCTGCTTCTACCTTAGCTATATTCTTTGTACCTTTATTTTTCTATATTTTAGAAAATTTCAATGAGTGGCTAGATAAAAAAAGAGGTAAAGTTCATGAATAAAATAATTTCAACAAGCGCTATAGCAAGCTTAAGCCTTTTTATTTCAGCTTGCTCCTTAAGCCCAAATTTAAATATCCCTGAAGCAAACTACAGTCTTGATAATAGACTGGGTGCTCTATCTTGGGAAAAAGAAAATAATCATACTCTTTCTAAAGAATGGTGGAAAGAATTTGATGATGAGAAATTAAATCAAGTGGTTGATTTAACCCTTCGAAATAATAATGATTTAAAACTTGCCTATATTCACATGGAACAAGCTGCGGTTCAGCTCGGTATAGATTTTAGTGATTTATTGCCAAAATTAGATGGTAGTGCTAGTGCAAACCGAGCAAAAACAGCTATAAATGCCCCAAGCAATCGTACAGGGGAAGTCAGTTATGGCAATGATTTTAAAATGGGACTTAATCTAAGCTATGAAATCGATCTTTGGGGAAAATACCGCGATACTTACCGCGCTTCAAGATCGGGCTTTAAGGCCAGTCAATATGATTATGAAGCTGCAAGACTTTCTATAGTTTCAAGCGCGGTTCAAAGCTATTTTAATTTTGTAAATGCAAATGAAAATGAAAAAGCTTTAAAAAATGCTTATGAAGCTGCGCAAGAAATTTACCAAATTAATTATGAAAAATTTCAAGTAGGGGCAGTGGGAGAATATGAACTTGCACAATCAAAAGCAAATTTAGAAAGCACTGCTTTGCAATACAATGAAGCAAAATTAAACAAAGAAAATTATCTTAAAGCTTTAAAAATTCTAACTTCAAATGATTTAAACGATATTCTTTACCAAGATCAAGCTTATCAGGTTTTCAAACTCAAAGATTTTGATATACCGAGCGGAATTTCAAGCACTATACTTTTACAGCGTCCTGATATTAGCTCTTCTTTAGAAAAACTTACTCAACAAAATTATCTAGTAGGAGTAGCTCGTACAGCTTTCTTGCCTAATCTTTCTTTAACAGGTTTGCTAGGATTTGAAAGTGGAGACTTAAATACACTTGTAGAAGCAGGTTCTAGAACTTGGAGCATAGGTGGGAATTTTACAATGCCGATTTTCCACTGGGGCGAAATTTATCAAAATGTGAATTTAGCAAAACTCAACAAAGATGAAGCTTTTATAAATTATCAAAATACCCTAACTACGGCTTTTGGAGAAATTCGCTATGCTTTAATCGCAAGAAAAACTATCCGCTTACAATATGACAATGCGCAAGCAAGTGAATCATCTTATAAAAGAATTTATGAAATAGCTAAAGAGCGTTATGATGTAGGTGAAATGTCTTTGCAAGATTATTTACAAGCGCGTCAAAATTGGCTAAATGCTACAGTTGCTTTTAATAACACTAAATACTCTTATGCTAATTCTATAGTCAATGTCATCAAGGCCTTTGGTGGTGGTTTTGAAAAAAATAAAGATATTAGTAAAAATATAGAAGAAGAATTAAAAAATTTGGATATGTCTTTTAGAGAGTAAAAATTTACTCTCTAAATTAGATCATGTTTGTTAAAAATCTCTATTTAAATCAGAATCGCTAACTTCATACGCTTTATAAATAGCAGGCAGTAATTTTCTCATTGCATAATCTAAATGATAAAATTGCTTATAAACCTCCTCCGCGTTCAAATCTTTAGCATTACTAAAATCAAATACTTCGGTATTACCAACTTTTGCAATATTCTTATCAAAATAAGAATAAAATTCAGCCCTTTGTTTAAACAACGCGTTTAAATTTTCCACTACTTTTGTTTTATCCATAAGCTATCCTTTCTAATTGGTTTTAAAAGTTATAACATTTTTTTGTTAAAAATAAAGAAATTTACACTTGATTTAGTAAAAAATTGATAAAGTTATATTATATTTTACCCCTTAAGGTGAGTTAATGAATTTGTTTCAAAATTTGGCTTTAAAATATTCTCATGTCATGATGGAAAGATCATTGCATGAAAGTTTCAATGTCGAACTTTTAAAAAATCCTCAAGAAAAACAAGCAAAGCAAGATAAAAGCTATATGCTTTATGCTCATATACCTTTTTGTCATACTTTTTGTCCTTATTGTAGTTTTCATAAATACTATTATGATGAGGAATTGGCTAAAATTTATTTTGAGAATTTAAGAAAAGAGCTTGTACTTATAAAAGATAAAGGTTTTGATTTTAGCTCGATGTATGTAGGGGGTGGAACAACATTAATTAATGAAAATGAATTATTAAAAACTCTAGAGCTTTGTAAAAAACTTTTTAATATCAAAGAAATTTCTTGCGAAAGTGATCCTAATCATATAATCCCTGAAAAACTCTCTATGTTTAAAGGCATAATTGATCGCTTAAGCTGTGGAATTCAAAGTTTTGATGATGAAATTTTAAAAAAAATAGCAAGATATAACAAATTTGGATCTTCTAAACAACTGCAAGAAAAAATTTCAAAAGCTTTAGGAATTTTACCGATTTTTAGTCTTGATTTAATTTTTAATTTCCCATCGCAAACAGAAGAACAACTTTTAAATGATTTAAAAATCGCTAAAAATTTAGCTCCTCAGCAAATCACAACCTATCCTTTAATGAAATCCAATCTAACCAAAGACAATATAGCCAAAAGCCTTGGCGTTGAAATCAAAGACAATGAATTTAAATACTATCAAATGATACGGGAGTTTTTCAAAGATTATCAGCAAAATAATGGCTGGAGTTTTTCTTTAGAAAAAAATCAACTCAACGATGAATATGTAAGCTCTCATCATGAATATTTAGGGGTTGGAAGTGGAGCTTTTAGCTTTTTAGATGGAGAATTACTTATCAATGCTTTTGATTTAAATGATTATGCAAAAATGATACAAGAAAAACAAAATGCCAATATAGCAAAAACGAGTTTTACACAAAAAGAAATTATCAAATACATATTTTTAACTGAAATGTTTGCAGGAAAAATACAAATTGATAAATTCAATCAAACCCTTAATTGCAATCTTGAAAAAGAACTCTTTAAAGAACTTTTAGGACTTAAAATAAGTAATGCTATCAAAAAAGAAAATGGCACTTTGATTACAAGTGAATTTGGGCAGTATCTCTTTGTAGTCTTGATGAAAGATTTTTACACAGGAATGGATCTTGTGCGTGCGGTATTTAGAGACAGCAAACGCTTGAAAAATAAAGATTTTATCAATATAATGAAAGAAAATATAAGTTCTATTTAATTTCTTTTTTTTTGAAATTAAATAGAAATAAAAATTAAAACGGACGAATTACCATCATTAAAGCAATGATAATAAACATTAAAGTAGGAAATTCATTATAAATTCTAAAATATCTTCCACTTTTTGTAGAAGTATCATTTGCCAAGGCTTTTAAACAAAAATAATTATGTATATGAAAAATGATTAAAAGCGTAGCACAGGTAAGTTTTACATGCATAAATCCAGAACCTACCATCAAAACTTCTTTATGAGCATGCAGCATTAAACTTCCGCTAATAACCGTTGCTATCATCGCAGGATTTTGTATGCCAAAATAAAGCCTTCTCTCTTGAATCTTTACAACATCGATAAAACCTTTATTATTCTTATTTTCCGCGTGGTATACAAATAAACGGGGCAAATAAAAAAGTCCTGCCATCCAAGAAACAAATGCTAAATAATGCACCCATTTGATCCAAAAATAATACTCATTAATCCACTCTGTCATTTTTTTCCTTTTTTCATAAAAATTTCTTTTATCAAGATTAAAGCAACGCTTATATTTATCATCACATCTGCTACATTAAAAATAGCAAAATGAAACCATTTATGCCAAAAAAACATATCCACCACTCCTCCGTGTATAAAACGGTCAAGCAAATTCGAACACCCCGCTCCTAGCATCATACCAAAAGCCACCCAATGTTCTCTTAGAAATTGTTTTTGCCATAAAAGATATATAAAAAGTACTAATATCAAAGCTAAATGCAAGTATTTTAAATAATGCTCTAAAAAACTAAACATGGAAAAAGCAACTCCTGTGTTTAGAGCATAAGTTAAATCCAAATACTCACTTTGCCAACGCAAACCCGATAAAGTTAAAGACTTTACCCACTGATCAAAAGCAAAAACTACAATAAAAACTAAAATAAATATTAAGATAGTTTTATATCTTTTAACCATTCAATGCTTTCTTGAAAAATTCAACCACATTTTTCATTTCTTTTTCTAAAATTTTAGTATCTTTGGCTTCTAGTAAAAGTCTGATCAAATTTTCTGTTCCAGAATAGCGAAATAACACATTGATATTTTTATTTTCCAAATCCTGTTTTAATTCTTTTAAACCCTTAATCTTATCTAAATCTTTTTTCTCTGAAATTTTAAGATTGGTTAAAAGTTGTGGATAAGGTTTGATTTGCCCTAAAATAGTACTTGCGGATTTTTTCTTACAAAGCATCAAAGCGCTAAATTGTAAAGCTGCTATAAGACCATCTCCTGTTTTTGCATAATCGCTAAAAATAATATGCCCGCTTTGCTCTCCGCCGAAATTTCCACCCTTGGCTTTTAGCTTCTCAAGCACATATTTATCACCTACATTACAAGTATCAAGCTCTATACCGTGCTGATTTAAAAATTCTTTCAAAGCTCCATTACTCATGATAGTAGCTACTACACTAGATTTTAACTTACCCTGTTCTTTTAAGAAAAGGGCTAAAACTCCAAGCAGACTGTCTCCATTTGCTACCTCACCCTTCTCATCCACCACAACCAAACGATCTGCATCGCCATCAAAAGCAAAACCGACATCCGCACGCAAACGCTTTACTTCAGCGGCCAAATTTGAAGGATGCAAAGCTCCGCAATTTTCATTGATATTGAGCCCATTAGGTTTATCACTCATCACTATAACTTCAGCTCCAAGTTCTTTAAAAACAGTTGGAGCTACTTTATAAGCTGCTCCATGAGCTACATCTAAGACTACACGCAATGATTTTAGAGTTAAATCCTTAGGGAAAGAATTCTTAATAGAAACAATATATCTTCCTATAACATCATCAATTCTTTTAGCCTGTCCGATTTTATCCATATCAACTTTAGAGCTTTGTATAAGCTTATCATCATAATAAATTTCTTCGATCTTTTTTTCTATATCTTCGCTAAGCTTATTTCCGTGTGCATCAAAAAATTTAATCCCATTATCATAATAAGGATTGTGAGAAGCTGAAATCATAATACCTGCATCACAACGCATATCTTCAGTTAAAAACGCAATTGCAGGTGTTGGCATAGGACCTATTTCTATCACATTATATCCTATAGAAGTAAGACCCGAAACAATAGCATTTTCTATCATATAACCACTTCTTCTTGTATCTTTACCTACTAAAATATTATTTGTAATACTCTTATCTTTAAAGTAAATTCCAGCAGCCATGGCAAGACGCATCGCTAAAAAGCTATCTAAAAATTCGCCCGCTTTTCCACGAACGCCATCTGTTCCAAAAAGTTTCATTATTAAACCTTTCTCAATGAAATTCTAGAAATTATAGCAGAGCTAAGATAAAGAAATTTAAACAAACCCTAAAAAGATTTAGGGTTTGATAGGCCTTATAGTTCAGGCTTTGGAGTTTTTTCTGTAGAAACAGGAAGTTGAGGGTAAACCACCGCTGGTTTAGCTCCAGTTAAAGATTTTAAGAAAGTTTCTATACTTTTTGCTTCTTTATCAGAAATTTGAATGCCAAGTTGCACGCTACCCATTTCTTTAATCGCATCAGTTAATTTCCATATCGCACCATTATGGAAATATGGAGCTGTTTCAACTATATTTCTTAAAGTTGGAGTTTTAACCATGCCATTTTCATCGCCTTTAAAATCACCCAAATCTGCAAATTTATATTTACCTGCAACCTCAAATGCTTGCATATTTCCACCTAAATTTACACCATTATGACAAGCTACACAACCTTTATCAATGAAAAGTTTTAAACCTTTTTGTTCTTCTTTAGTTAAAGCTTTTTCATCTCCGTTTAAGAAGTTATCAAAGCGAGATGGAGTAATTAAAGTTCTTTCAAAATTTGCTATTGCATCAGCAATATTGTCAAAACTTACGCCGCTTTTGCCATAAATTTTCTTAAATTCTGCAACATATTCAGGTAAAGAAGCGATTTTTTCTACAGCTAATTTTGCTGGAGTTGCCATTTCAGCTTCAGATTCGATAGGGCCTTTGGCTTGATCAGCTAAAGTTCCTGCGCGTCCATCCCAAAATTGGGTCGTATTTAAAACAGCATTGTACACAGTTGGAGAATTTAAGTGATGAGGGTTTGCAGTCCATTTATGTCCTACTGCTGCACTGATACCATCAGTTCCACCAAGCCCTAGATTGTGACAAGTATTACATGAAATAATTCCACTTTTTGAAAGACGAGGTTCAAAATAAAGCTTTTTACCAAGCTCAACTTTATCAAGAGTAAATTCAGTAGCCTTTACCCCATTAGCTTTTAGAATTTCATCTACGCCTTTTTGATCTTTTGGCAAAGCAACTAAACCTGAATTTTTAGCCTCTTCTATAAGACTTTGGGCATTCAAACTTGAAAAAGCAACTAATGATGCAATCAATAATGATTTGACTTTCATCATAACAAACTCCTTTATTTTTAAATATAAAATCGAGTTAAATAATATAGCTTTATTACTTAAATATTAATAAAAATTATTAAATAGTATTAATAATTATTTAATACAAAATATATCCTATTTTTTGATTTTGTTTATTTTTTTTACATATAATGTCAATAATTATTGTCTTAAGGTTGATAATGGAAAATTTAATTATTTATGCGATCGCCTATCTTTTGGGCTCCATTCCTTTTGGTTTAATTTTAGCCAAACAATTTGCTAAGATTAATATACAAAATCAAGGCTCAAAAAGTATAGGCGCAACCAATGTATTAAGAGTTGTTAAAGAAAAAGATCCTGTTTTAGCAAAAAAACTTGCAATCGCTACTATTATTTTAGATTTCGCAAAAGCAACTATACCTTTACTTATACTTCAATATTTAAATTATGATTTAAATCTACTTTGGACTGTTGCAGTTTTAACGGTATTTGGACACTGTTTTTCTATCTATCTTTTATTTGAAGGTGGAAAAGGGGTTGCAACTGGAGCAGGCGCCATGATAGTACTTTTGCCCTTAGAACTTCTAACAGCATTTATAGTTTGGTTTATCGTAGGTAAAATTTTTAAAATTTCATCTTTGGCATCTTTATTGGCTTTGTTGGTTTTTATAGGAAGCTCTTTTGTCTTTAATTACGATATGCAAACCATCAAGACGCATGCGCCTGTATTTATTATAGCTTTTATAATTATTTATAAGCACTTACCCAATATCAAAAGATTGGTTTTTAAAGAAGAATGCAAAGTTATATAAATATCAAAATGCAGTTTAAATGCATTATAGGAATATTAAAATTTGAACGCAAGAAAAAACAAAAAGTTTGCGTTCATCTTAAAGCTAAGGCAAATGATTTTTTAGACTATGCTAAAGTATCAAAAAAAATTAAAAAATACTATAAAAAAGAGCAATTTCTTACCCTAGAAGAATCTTTAGAATTTATTTGTGCAAAATTACATACAAAATTTCCACAAATTTACTATATTAAAATCTCAACTTATAAACCTGAAATAATCAAAAATGCAAGAGTTGGTGTGAAATTAAAGAAATTTTATTAAATTTTGTTTAAAAATACCTAAACATTTACTTAAACTATGTTATACTTTTTTAAAAATTTCTTAATGAAGGATATAATAATGAGGATTTTAGTTATAGAGGATGAGATTAGCCTTAATAAAACTATCATAGACAATCTTAATGAATTTGGATATCAAACTGATTCTTCAGAAAATTTCAAAGACGGTGAATATTTTATCGGTATAAGACATTATGATCTAGTATTAGCAAATTGGAATTTACCTGATGGCGAAGGTGCAGAACTTATAAACACAATCAAACACAAATCTCCAAGAACTTCTGTGATGATCATGTCTGCAAAAACAGATAAAGATACAGAAATCAAAGCATTAAAAGCTGGAGCGGATGATTTTGTAAAAAAACCTCTAGATTTTGACATTTTATTAGCTAGAATAGAAGCAAGACTTAGACTTGGCGGCACCAATGTGATCAAAATAGAAGATTTAGTTATAGATCCTGATGAAGGAAAAAATAACCTATAAAGGCCAAGATATAGAACTTAAAGGAAAACCTTTTGAAGTTTTAACCCACTTGGCAAGACATTCAGACCAAATCGTATCTAAAGAACAACTTTTAGATGCTATCTGGGAAGAACCTGAACTCGTTACACCTAATGTAATCGAAGTAGCAATCAATCAAATCCGCCAAAAAATGGACAAACCTTTAAATATCTCTACTATAGAAACTGTTCGACGTAGAGGATATCGCTTCTGCTTTCCTAAAAAATCTTAATGATTTTGCACCCTTGGGTGCAAAATTTTATCTTTATATTTAATTTTTATATTTTATTTAAGTTTTATTATAGTATAAACTAAAAAATTATTTTTAAAATTTTGAAAGGTGATAATGGCTCTTTTGATTACTAAAGATTGCGTATGTTGTGATGCTTGTAGGGAAGAGTGTCCAGATGAGGCTATTTATGAGCATAGCCCTATTTATGTGATTGATGCTGATCTTTGTTCAGAGTGTGTTAATGATTTTTCAGAACCTGCTTGTATAGTAGCATGTCCTTATGAATGCATTATACCTGATCCTGATAATGTTGAAAGCATAGAAGAGTTGAAATTAAAAAATCGTAATAGAGAATTTTAATGGCAAAAAAAACCGCTGTTGTAGACTTAGGATCAAATTCCATTAGAATGGTGGTTTTTGAAAAAACTTCGAGGTATAGTTTTTATACCGCTTGTGAATACAAGCGCAAAGTTAGGCTTGGAGAAAACGCCTACAACAATGGTAAAATTCTTCAAGAAGACTCTATGCAAAGAGCTGAAGATGCTCTAGCTTTTTTCAAACAACGCGCTTTAAAGCATAAATGTAAAAAAATATTCATCATAGGTACTTCAGCCTTAAGAGATGCTCCAAATTCTAAAGATTTTATCAAAAGAATTAAAGATAAGCTGAATTTAAATATTCGATGCATTGATGGAAAAAACGAAAGCTATCTTGGCGGTCTTGCAACCCTGAATTTATTGAGTCCTTTTAAGGATGGTACGACGCTTGATATAGGTGGGGGATCAAGCGAACTTTGTCTTATAAAAAATAATAAAATCATCTCTTGCATTTCCTTGGATATAGGAACAGTTAGACTAAAAGAATTGTTTTATGATAAAGGCAAAACAGATACTTTAGATGATTTTATCAAGCCTATTTTAGAACAAATTCCTTCTGAATTTTGCAATCAAAATCTTATTGCAATAGGTGGGAGTTTAAGAGCGATTTCAAACTCGATTATGCAAAAAAACTCTTACCCTTTAAAAAATATACATGATTTTAGATATATGCTCAAAGACGAAAAAGAACATATCTTAAAAATCTTTAACTCCAAAGCAGATGCATTGATTAATTTCGGCATCAAAAAAGATCGTTTTGATACCATTAAAGAAGGTATATTTATCTTTTTAAAAATAGCAGAAAAGCTTAAAGCTAAACAAATCATTACCAGCGGGGTAGGCATTCGCGAAGGTATCTATTTGCAAGATTTATTACGCCCTAAGCATACTTTCCCTGTAAATTTTAACCCAAGTTTAAAATCCCTACAAGATAGATTTTTACAAGGAAATATAAATAACAAAACACCTTATTTTTCTATGCAAATTTTTAAAGTCTTACAAGGCCTTCACAAAATTCATGAAAAATACAAACAAAGTCTATTAAATGCTGCTAAACTTTGTCATTTGGGTGAATATTTAAATTTTTATTTTGCTAACGAACATTCAGCATATTTTATTTTAAATGGGCTAAACTATGGCTTCTCGCATCAAGAAAAAGTATTGGTTGCAACTCTTATTAAACTCAATGGCAAAAAAGTCAATCCTTACAATCTTGAACCCTATAGACAGCTTTTACCAAACAATCACATCATTTCTTGGCTTAATTTTATTCTTAGCTTAGCCAAAACACTTAGTATGAACGAAAATAAAATCGAAATAGCCTTTGCCAACAATACACTTTATATCTATAATGAGTCAAAAATTCTTGATTTGCCTAAAGATGAGCTCAAAAAAATCAGTAAACCCGCTACAATAGCTTTAGCTATCAATCAAAAGCCTTAAGACTTCTTGTTTTTTTGACGCTGCTCTATAAGGCTTTGGATACGCTTTTTATTTTCCTCAAAAAAAGAATCAAAATTTTTCTCAGATTTTTCTACAGTCTTTGGCTCATAATCTGGAATTTCAACTTCTTCTAATACAATATTAGAATTACCCACTATCATGGTATAACGCTTGTTAGAATATTCAAAAACTATTAGCTGATTGTTTTTATCTAAAAATCTTTGAAACACTACACGAAAATCCCTAGAAACGCCTGTGTTTTTAAATGCTAAAGTTCTCTTCAACCACCAAAGTACTATAAGCAAGGCAAATAAAACAAGTAATACTAAAATATAATTTGTATAATCATAACCCTCTAAACTTGTTTTTTTGGAATTCAATATCGGCTCTTCATTTGTGCTTAAATTGTTTTGTTCAGGATTTATACTTATTTTATTATTTTGCTCAACAGCCCTTACCCTAACTCCAAATTTATCATTTATAGAACTTAATTCCAAAGAAATTGGCTCTTTGTTTTGCAACATAATATATGTATAATTATCTTTAGAACTGATACTGATTTTATCAACGAGTTTTGAATTTAAACTTTTTAATTCTTCTTTATCGTATTTTAAATCACTAAAAGTCAAAAGAGTGAGATTTTTTTCTTTTTTCTGAGAAATTTTGCCCCCATAAGCACTGTCAAAAGATAGCATTAAATCTACCCTATCGTTTCTATCATAAATATTATAACTGATCAATTCTACGGCAAAAAGAGGTAATGCAAGTATACTCAATAATAGAATTTTCATCAAATTTCTTTTTTGAAATACTGAAGTACAGTTTTAGAGTCTAAGATTTCATTGATCCTAATGGCTAAATTTTTCTCATAAACCATAACTTCACCCTTACCAAAGATACGCTTATTGATATATAATTCAACACTTTCTCCAGCAGGCTTTTCAAGATCGATAACCGAACCCACCTCAAGCTTTAAAAGTTCGGCTACGCTCATATTGGTAGTACCAAGTTCACTAACAAAATCTACAGTGATATCTAAAATATCTTCATAAGACTGTAAAAGTCCGTGATGATCTCCAAAATCGATATCACTGCTCATTATTTGCAATATCCTATTCTAAAATATTGATTTTCAAAGCTATAGGTTAAAGATTCATCTAGTACGATAGAAGAAAAATCAACCCTTCCTAAATACTCTGGTATACCAAGCTTATACTCATCATCTCCCTTGGCATCATTGAGTAAATTTTTTGCATAGCCTATGATTTGGTTAGCACATTCCTTGCTTAAGTCGCACAAGTCATCTTCTTTAAATTTTTCATCACAAATTAAAATATCAGCAATTGTTTGTAAAAATTCTTTTGGAAAAAATAAATAAAAATGATATTCTCTGCCATTTTTTTCCACTATAGGAATACTAGCCCCGTAAAGCTCACCTGCTATATCCTCAGCTTTTTCAATACGAAGTCTTAAGATATGTTCGAAAAAATGTGTTATCGAATATTCAAGAACTTTCAACATGATATTACCTTTATAAAAAACTTAATTAAAAATTATAGTAAATATAAAATAAAAATATGTTTTAAAAAACTATTTTTCAAAAATTTCTTCCACACCTTTTAAAATTTGTTTTATATCGTTACTTACAAAAAGTTTTACTATATTTGTTCCTACTATCACACCATCAGCTATTTTGCGTATACTTTTTACATCTGCATTATTTTTTACCCCAAAACCTACATAAATAGGTAATTTTGTAAAAGATTGAATTTCTTGTATTTTTTCTTGCAAAAGCTCATTACCAACTCTTTGTCCTCCTGTTATACCTACACTAGCAAGCAAATAAATAAAACCTTTAGCATTTTTTACAAGTTCTCTAACGCGTTCTTTAGGAGTTGTAATACTTACAAGAGTGATTAAAGCTATGCCATATTTTTGACATTCCTTATACAAAGCTTTACTTTCTTCATAGCTTAACTCAGGAACTATCAAAGCAGAAATTCCTAAAGCCTTTGATTTTTTAACAAAATTTTCTAAGCCATAAGAAAAAATTAAATTATAATACACCATAAAAACAAGGGCTTTTTTTGTTTTTACTTTAGCCAAAAGTTCAAATATTTTATGGATATTTATACCCTGATCTAGAGCAATTTTTGCAGCATTAGCAATGACCTCGCCATCGGCAATAGGATCGCTATATGGGATTCCTAATTCTAAAACATCGATCGAACTTTCATCTAAATGTCTTAAAAACTCTTCAGTAGTTTTTAAATTCGGATAACCTAAAACCATATAAGCTACATTGGCTTTATCTTCATAAAAACTCGTAAAATCAACCATAAATCGTTCCTTTTTTATATTCTCTAATCATTTGCATATCTTTATCTCCCCTACCCGATAAATTAACCAATATCACTACTTTTTTTCTTTAATGTAGGACAAAGTTTTTCCAAAAATGCCAAAGCATGAGAACTTTCAATAGCAGGGATAATCCCCTCTTCTTTACAAAGTAATTTTAAAGCTAACATACATTCTTCATCAGTGATTGCATGATATTTTGCCCTGCCACTTTGATATAAAAAAGCATGCAAAGGACCAATTCCTGGATAATCAAGTCCTGCAGAAACACTGTGTACAGGTAAGATATTTCCCAATTCATCTTGTAAAACTTTCGTTTTCATACCATGAATGATACCTGTTTTTCCTTTGGTTAAAGTTGCTGCATGATAAGGGGTATCAACACCCAACCCTCCTGCTTCAATTCCGATAAGATTTACATTCTCATCTTTGATAAATTCGTAAAAAATTCCAGCCGCATTACTTCCACCCCCTACTGCAGCAATGATATAGTCTACTTTTTTACCTAGTTTTTTAAGTTGGCTTTTGCACTCTTTTCCTATAATGCTTTGAAAATGCGTAACCATCTTAGGATAAGGATAAGGTCCTACAGCACTTCCAACCACATAAAAAAGATTTTTAATATCCCCCACCCAAGCTTGAATAGCAGCAGTTGTAGCTTCTTTTAAGGTTTTAAGTCCGCTTTGCACAGCATTGACTTTAGCTCCTAAAAGCTCCATTTTGTAAACATTTAAAGCCTGTCGTTGCACATCGGTTGCTCCCATATAAATTTCACACTCAAGTCCTAAAAGTGCTGCAGCAGTAGCAGTGGCTAATCCATGCTGTCCCGCTCCTGTTTCGGCAATGATTTTTTTCTTGCCCATTTTTTTTGCCAAAAGTGCTTGAGCTATAGCATTGTTGATTTTATGCGCTCCTGTATGATTTAAATCTTCACGCTTAAGATAAATTTCATGTCCGTATTTTTTACTTAAATTTCGAGCAAAATAAAGCGGAGTGGGGCGTCCTACATAAGTAGTTAAAAGCTCTTCGAGTTCATTTTTAAAGGTTTTATCTTGTGTAAATTTTAAAAAAGCATTTTCAAGCTCATTTAAAGCAAACATCGCACTCTCAGGCAAAAACTGCCCACCAAATTCACCATAATACGCTTTTTTCATTTTTTCATCTCCTTTAAAATGTATTTGATTTTTTCCACATCTTTTAAATGATTTTGCTTTTCTATCTTTGAATTTAAGTCTATAATTTTTGGTTTTAAACTTAAAGCTTCATTGATATTATGAGTTCCTATGCCTCCTGCTAAGGCAAAATCTTTTTTAAAGTCTTTTAAAAGATCCCAGTTAAAACTTTCTCCATTGCCTCCATGAAATTTTCCCTTGGTATCAAATAAAATTAAATCCGCATAAATACTTTCTTCTAGCTCCAAACGATCACCCACGCTTAAAACCTGCCAAACAAAAACTCCACTTTCTTTTAAGGTTTTAAACTCAAATTCACTTATTTTTCTATGAATTTGCACTCCATCAAGCTTTGCTTGCTTGATTGCTTTTAAAATAAATTCCAAATTTTCATCGACAAAAACCCCCACACTCTTTTTAAATCCCGCATGGATAATATCGCTTAAACTTATCGCTTGTTCTAAACTAACCTGCCTAGGGCTTTTTGCAAAAATAAGCCCCATAAAATCGACATTTAATTCAGCGATTTCCTTGGCATTATTTTCATCCTTAATGCCACAAATTTTAAGCTTTGTCATTTAAACTCCTAAAATACTCCATTACCTTTCCAGAATATATAGCCTCTAAAATAATATCTTTTGCTTTTAAAGGTGTTGAAACTTTATTAGCTGTATAAAGTGCAAACATAGAATTTAAAACCACGATATCAAATTTAGCCCCTTGCATTTTTCCACTTAAGATATCTTTTAAATCTTTAGCATTTTCATAAGCATTGCCTCCCATAATCTCGCTATGAAAAGCTCGTTTAAAGCCAAATTGTTCAGGTGTAACGCCGTATTCATAAATTTCACCCTCTCTTACCTCAAAAATCTTTGTTTCATCGCAAATGCTAATCTCATCCATACCATCATTGCCACGCACCACCAAAGCTCTTTTTCGTCCTAGTGATTTTAAAACTTCAGCCAAAAGTTTATGTACAGGTGCGTGATAATTTCCCATCATTTGATATTTAAGCTTTAAATTAGGGTGAAGTAAAGGTCCTAAAACATTAAATACAGTTCTTATGCCAAGCTTTGCTCTAAGCTCCCTTAGCTCTCCTACTAAAGGATGAAAATACGGGGCATGCAAAAAGGCTAAATTTTTATTTTGCAAATCATTTAAAGCACATTCTAAATTATCAGGAATTTTTACATCCAAAGCATCTAAAACATCAGTGCTCCCGCTTGAGCTAGAAATCGCCCTATTCCCATGTTTTGCTACCTTTACTCCTAAAGCTGCTAAAATAAAAGCACTTGCTGTTGATACATTGATGCTTTTGAAATTATCTCCCCCAGTACCACATATATCTATCATATCACTTTCATCGCTAAAGGTTTTAGAATAACGCAAAATTTCACGCACAAAGCTGCTTAAAGATTTTTGATTAAGGGATTTTTCACTGATTAAAACAAGTAAAGCAGCCGCTTGTAAAGGCTCATAATCCCTACTCATAATAATCTTGCAAATTTCTGAAAAGTCTTCACTTTCCAAATAATGATTTTCACTCATTTTTTGCAAATAAAATCCAAAAGTATGTTTTTTATCCTGAACTGCTTTTTCTTGATTTAAAAAATTAGCAAAAATTTTGATTCCGTATTCGCTAAAATAACTTTCAGGATGAAACTGCACGCCAAAATAAGGTAAAGTTTTATGTTTCATAGCCATGATAACATTATCATCACTCAAAGCTAAAATTTCAAAATCATCAGGCAAATTTTTAACTTCCAAAGAGTGATAACGCATCACACTTACCTCATCTTCAAAATCCTTAAAAATGGTATTTTTATTATAAATTTTAATTAAGGAATTTTTTGCGTGCATAGGATTTTGCAATTTAGCAATTTCAGCTTTAAAGCTAAAACCCAAAGCTTGATGTCCTAAACAAATTCCAAGCGTAGGGATGTTGAGTTGAGATTTAAAAATTTCAAGACATACTCCACTATCTTTTGGATGTTTTGGGCCAGGACTTAAAATGATGTAGTTTGGATTTAAAGCTTTGATTTCATCAAGAGTGATTTTATCATTTCGAACAACTAAAATTTCACCCTCATATACATTTTCAAGCATGGATTTGATATTGAAAACAAAAGAATCATAATTATCAATCAAAAGTATCATTTTAACTCCCTTTAGCCATTTTTTCAAAACTTACCAACAAAGCTTTACGCTTGGCACAAATTTCTTCATATTCTTTTTGTGGATCACTTTGCAAAACTATGCCTGCCCCACTTGCTATAAAAGCTTTATTTTCTTTAAAGAAAGCCGACCTTATAACGATAGCTAAAACCACATCCTCATTAAAATTTAAAAATCCAACAGCACCTCCATAAACTCCCCTGTCTAAATTTTCAAGCTCATTGATAATCTCTAAAGCCCTAATCTTTGGAGCTCCACTTAAAGTTCCTGCTGGAAAAACCGCTCCTATAATGTCAAAAATATTGGCTTGCTTATCCATTGTCGCATAAACTTCACTGACTATATGCATCACAAATTTATTTCTTGTTATACTGAAAAGATTTTCTACCCGCGTATTTTTGCCAAATTTGGACGCATCGTTTCTAGCTAAATCAACAAGCATTTTATGCTCACTCAACTCTTTTTCATCACTTAAAAGATCTTTTTCTAATTTTAAAATATCTGAATTTTCATCCAAATTTCGAGTACCTGCTATAGGAGCTAAAAAAATTTCTTTATTTTTTATTTTCAGTAAAAACTCCGGAGAAGAGCCTAGCACAACCCCATATTGAGTCGGAAAATAAAACATATAAGCGCTAGGATTTAACTCGCTTAAAGTTTCATAAAATTCAAAACTATCAAAATTATGCTCCATACAAAGCTGTTTGCTTAAAACCACTTGAAAAATATCTCCGCTTAAAAGATATTCTTTAGCTTTTTCCACGCTATGCGTAAAATCTCTTTTTTCTTCTTGAAAATCTTGCAAAATTTTATATTCGCAAGCTTTTTTATCAAAAACAAAATCTTCTTTTAAAAAATCAAAATATTTACTTTCTCCGTATTTAAAAAACATTTTGCTAGTTTTTTCATAAACCAAATAAGCCTTAGCATTGGCAAATAAAAAATTCGGAAAATCATAATTTTGATTTTCATTTGGGGGTAAATTTTCAAACAAAGAGATAAAATTTGCACTAAAAACACCAAAAAATCCAGAATATTTACAAATTTGCTCCTTTGAAGCATTTTCATAAAATTTTGCCTTTAGTTCGCTAAAAGTGATATCCTTAGCATCATAAAAATCGCAATCAATACCTATAATCACCCTAGTAGAATCTTCAGCAAAGTAAGAATAAGGGTATTTTTTTAAAATTTGCCTATAATATAAATTTGCTTTCATTTCAAGCATAATACAACCTTTGTAAAAAAATAAAATAAAAAATTATGAAGAGTTAAAAAAGAAAATTAGAAGCGCCAAGGACGAAGAGTGTGTGTTGATACTAAAATTAAAGAATTATTTAAAAAATCGTTTTTATTCATCTTCTACCTTTCAAAAAATTAAGTCTCATTTTTTAAACTATGATGACTTTTATTAATTTTAGAGAAAAAAACATAAAATTATCCTTTAATGTTTATTTAATTTTTTAAAAAAATAAATCCATGTAACTCTATGAAAAATATTTTACAAAAACAAGCAAACTGGCACACTAAAAATTTAAAACTAAGATAAGCTTGATAGGATAGAATTACTCCTTATTTTAATCAACAAATTATATAATTTTAGGAAAAATCATGAATTTTACAGACTTACCCTATATCTTTATAGGCATCTTTTCAGGCATTGCTTCAGGACTTTTTGGTATAGGTGGAGGGATGATTATCGTGCCTTCAATGTTCGCTTTAGGATCAAGCGCTCATCATGCTATTGGGATTTCTGTATTACAAATGATTTTTGCAGCTATTTTTGGTTCTTATATTAACTATAAAAAAAAGAATTTAAATCTCAAAGATGGCATTGTTATAGGACTAGGCGGTCTTTTGGGGGCAAGTTTTAGTGGAATTTTACTACAAGCTTTAAGCGATGTAGCTCTTACTGCTACATTTTTAGGGGTAAGTTGTATATTTTTTATCAAATATGCCTTTGGCATCAAAGAAAGTGTTGTTAAAAGCCATAAAAGCATATGGGTTAAAAATGGAATTTTATTTATAGCTGGAGCTTTTACGGGAATTTTTGCCATTTCTTTGGGTATAGGTGGGGGACTTTTAATCGCTCCAATTTTGGCTTATTTTTTAGGCTATGACAGCAAAAAAGTGGTTTCACTTTCTTTATTTTTTGTTATTTTTGCTTCAATCTCTGGCATTATCTCTTTTTCAAATTCAGGCGTGATTGACGCTGAAGTTATCCATAAAGGTATTTTAGTAGGTATTGCTTCTATGGTAGGTGTTTTTATAGGTATAAAAATCATAGAAAAAATGCACATTTCAGCTCATAGAAAAATTTTGCTTTGTGTATATGCTTTATCTATACTTGCAACTACCCATTCCTTGCTTAAAAAACTTGGGGTTTTAGCATTTTAGCCCATTAAAATGCTAAAAATAATTTTTATTTATGTTAAAATGCCAAATTTATTTATTGCTTAGGAAAAACTTATGAATGATACGATAAAAATCATTGGTGCAAAGGAAAATAATCTTAAAAATATTCATCTTGAAATTCCAAAAAATAAACTCATTGTTTTTACAGGATTAAGCGGTAGTGGAAAATCAACCCTTGCTTTTGGCACACTCTATGCCGAAGGACAACGCCGTTACATAGAAAGCTTGAGTGCTTATGCAAGACAATTTTTAGACAAGGTGGGCAAACCCGATGTAGATAAAATCGAAGGCCTAACTCCTGCTATCGCGATTGATCAAAAAACCACTTCTAAAAATCCGCGTTCTACAGTGGGAACCATCACTGAAATTTATGATTATTTAAGACTTTTATATGCAAGAGTGGGCATTCAGCATTGTCATCAGTGTGGACAAAAAATCTCATCCATGAGCGCAAGCGATATAGTAGGAGAAATTTTAAAATTCCCAAAAGGTGCTAAAATCATCATCTACGCTCCTTTGGTGCGTGAAAAAAAGGGAACTTATGCGGATTTACTTGAAAATTTGCGTAATAAAGGCTATGTAAGAGCTCAAATTGATGGGGTTTTGGTAAGACTTGATGAAGATATAGAACTTTCAAAAACTAAAAAGCATACGATAAAACTCGTTATTGATAGGCTTGAAATACAAGAAGATCTACTTTCTCGCCTTGCAAGCGATATAGAAAAAGGTTTGGAAGAAAGCTTTGGAGAAATCGAGATAGAAGTCTTAAACCCTGATGAAGTAGGACTTAATAAACATTATCATTTTAGCGAACACTCTGCTTGCTTTGCTTGTAAAATTTCCTTCGTTCCTCTTGAGCCCTTAAGTTTTTCTTTTAACTCTCCAAAAGGAGCTTGTGCAGCCTGCGACGGACTTGGAATTCGCTATACCTTAGATATGAAAAAAATCATCGATGAAAGCCTAAGTCTTGAAAATGGCGCGGTGAAAATAATGTATGGATTTAATAAAAGCTATTATTATAAATTTTTAATTGCTTTTTGCGAGCAAAATGAAATTCCTATTAAACTCCCTTTTACTGAACTTAGCGAAGAGCAAAAGCGCCTTGTGCTATATGGAAATGCAAAAACCATTGACTTTTTTTGGAAAAGAAATCGCCTAAAACGCACCTTTGAAGGTGTAGTAAAAATGGCTTATGAAATGCTAAAAGATGAAAAAGATCTAGCAGAGTACATGAGTGAAAAAATTTGTAAAGATTGCGCAGGACATCGCTTAAGACCTGAGAGCTTGGCTGTAAAAGTAGCTTCTAAAGGACTGGGTGAAATTTTAGATATGAGCATAGAAGATAGTACTAGCTTTTTTGCCGATAAGAAAAATTTCTCCCATCTAAGCGAGCAAGAAAGACTTATCTCTGAACCCATATTAAAAGAAATCAACGAAAGACTTTTCTTTTTGTATGATGTGGGACTAGGCTATTTGTCTTTAGGGCGCGATGCAAGGACGATTAGCGGAGGTGAAGCACAAAGAATTCGTATCGCTTCACAAATTGGTAGTGGTTTAAGCGGGGTGATGTATGTTTTAGATGAACCTAGTATCGGACTCCACGAAAGAGATACAGCAAAACTCATCAAAACCTTAAGAAATTTACAACAAAAAGGCAATACTCTAATCGTCGTGGAGCACGATAAAATGACTATAGAAGAAGCTGATTTTATCGTAGATATTGGCCCAAAAGCAGGAAAATTTGGAGGCGAAGTGGTATTTGCTGGAACTTATAAAGAACTTTTAAAAAGCAAAAGTGAAACCGCACTTTATATGAACGGCAAAAAGCAAATTTCACAGCTTCAAAACAGAGAGCAAAAGGAATGGTTAGAACTTAAAAATGTAAATATCAACAATATCAAAGATTTAAGCGTTTCTTTTCCTTTGCAAAATTTAGTTGCGATCACGGGTGTTTCGGGATCTGGAAAAAGCTCTCTCATACTTCAAACCCTACTGCCTTTTGCGCAAGAAGAATTAAACCGTGCTAAAAAAGTAAAAAAATTAGGCGGGGTGCAAATTGAAGGACTTGAAAAACTGGATAAGGTTATTTATCTTGATCAAAGTCCTATAGGACGAACTCCGCGATCAAATCCTGCAACTTATACGGGTGCCATGGATGAAATTCGCAATCTTTTTGCTGCTACCAAAGAAGCTAAAATGCGAGGTTATAAAGCGGGGCGTTTTTCCTTTAATGTTAAGGGTGGAAGATGTGAGAAATGTAGTGGCGATGGAGAAATCAAGATAGAAATGCACTTCTTGCCCGATGTAATGGTAGTTTGCGATACTTGTCATGGCAAACGCTATAATGATGCCACACTAGAGATTAAGTATAAAGGCAAAAATATCAGTGAAATTTTAAATATGAGTGTTTTAGAAGCGAGTGAATTTTTTGCAGCTGTGCCAAAAATCAAACAAAAACTTGATACCTTGGTAAAAGTCGGACTTGATTATCTTACCTTAGGACAAAATGCAACGACTTTAAGCGGGGGTGAAGCGCAAAGAATAAAACTTGCAAAAGAACTCAGTCGTAGCGATACAGGAAAAACCCTTTACATACTTGATGAGCCAACTACGGGGCTACATTTTGAAGATGTCAATAAACTCATTTTAGTTTTACAACACTTAGTCGATCTTAAAAATTCCGTTTTTGTGATAGAGCATAATTTAGATGTGATTAAAAATGCTGATTACATCATCGACATGGGTCCAGAAGGTGGAGTAAAGGGTGGAAAAATCATTAGTACAGGAAGCGTGGAAAAAGTCGCAAAAGATCATAAAAAAACAAAATCTTACACAGGATATTATTTGGATTTAGAGCTTAAAAACGCAAAGATTAAAAAATGATCTAAGCATAAAAAGAGTTTTAATGTTTGATTTTTTATATAATGATATTAGCTATATAGGACTTTTTATCGTGTGCTTTCTCTCAAGCACACTTTTACCCCTTGCAAGCGAAGCCTTTGTTGTAGCTTTTATAAAACTTGATTTTAATACTCATTTGGTTTTATTTATAGCTACTTTAGGTAATACCCTAGGAAGCTTAAGCACCTATGCTTTAGCCTATCTTGGTAAAGAAAAAATTTTAGAAAAGTATTTTTCCAAATCTTTAAAAAAGCTTGATAAATTCAATGCAAATTTTACTAAATTTGGAAGTCTTTATGCTTTTTTAACCTTCTTGCCCCTAATAGGCGATATCTTTGCCTTAGGCCTTGGTTTTGCAAAATACCCTTTTATCAAAGCTTGTTTTTTCATAAGTCTTGGCAAATTAAGTCGCTATATTTTTATAATTTTTATCGCTAATTCTTTATAAAAATCATCTATCTTTAAAGTGAATTTTGGGATAATAATTCAAAACCCACTAAGAAAGAAAACCATGAAAACTTTAACTATCATCGATACTTTTGGCTTCTTTTTTCGTCTTTATTATGCGCTCAAGGGATTTAAAAATTCTCAAGGACAGGCCAGTGGAATGATTAGCGGTTTTGCTAATTTTATCTACAGTCTTAAAAACGAATACAAAAGCGATTATATTATTTTTGCATTAGATTCTAAAGGTAAAACATTTCGCAGTGATATTGATCCAAATTATAAAAAAAACCGCACCCCACCCCCACCCGAACTTTTAGAGCAAATTCCAATCTGTATAGAAATGATAGAAAAAATGGGCTTTATGAGTGCCTCTTGCGAGGGTTATGAAGCAGATGATATCATCGCTTCAGTAGTAAAAACTTGCAAAGATAAAGATATTTTTGTACGCATTATAACACAAGATAAGGATCTTTATCAGCTTATAAAAGATGGTAAAACAAGCATTTATAGCCCTATTTCAAAAAATGACTATAACGAAGAAGCTTGCTTTGAGAAATACGGTGTAAAACCTTATCAAATTAAAGATTTTTTAGCCTTATGCGGAGACAGCTCGGACAATATCCCAGGTGTTAAAGGCATAGGAGCAAAAGGTGCTAAAACATTGCTTGATGAATTTGGGAGTATTGAGGGAATTTATGAAAATTTGACTCTAGTGCGCAATGAAAGAAGTCGCAAATTGCTTCTAGAAGGCAAAGAAAATGCTTTTCTTAGCAAAAAACTTGCTTCCTTATATGAGGATTTAGAAGTAAGCAACTTATTAGAAAAAGCTGATTTTCCACAAGATGAGCCTCTTTTAAAAGTTCTTGAAATTTTAGAGCATTATGAGCTAAATGCCTTACTTAAAAAACTTCGCCAAAATCCCGATAATAAAGATAAAAATTTAGGCTTTAAAGCCACTCTTATCCAAGATGAAAATCAACTCTTTGAAATTTTAAATTCTCTTGATCAAGAAAGTATTATAGCCTTTGATACTGAAACTACAGGTCTTGATGCTAAGGAGGCAAAAATTGTAGGATTTAGTTTTTGTATGAGTGAAAATGAAGCCTTTTATGTACCTCTTGCTCATAATTATCTAGGTGTAGGTAAGCAAGTATCATTACAAAGTGCTAAAAAAGCTATAGAGCTTATTTTTAAACATTTTATCATAGGGCATAATCTTAAATACGATTTTAAAATCATAGAAAATAATTTTAAACTCCCTTTGCCGCAAAAATATGCTGATACTATGATTTTAGCATGGCTTAAAAACCCTTCCTTAAGAGTCAATATGGATGATTTGGCTCTAAGACTTTTTAATTATGAAACCTTGCATTTTGAAAGCCTTGTAAAAAAAGGAGAAAATTTTGCAGGCGTAGAGCTTGAAAAAGCTTGCAAATATGCAGCTGAAGATGCTTATATTACTTTAAGATTTTATCTTTATTTTTTAAAAAATCTTGAACCTCATTTGCTTGATCTTGCAAAAAATTGTGAATTTAATTTTATTAAAATTATTATGATGATGGAAGAAAATGGTATAAAACTTGACACACATGCTCTTGAAATTCTCATGAAAAAATTTGAATCTGAAATTAAAATTTTAAGCGAAGAAATCTACATTTTATGTGAGGATAGATTCAATCTTAATTCTCCAAAACAAGTAGGCGATATACTTTTTGACAAACTCAAACTTCCAAGTGGAAAGAAAAGCAAAACAGGGTATTCTACTGATGAAAAAGTCTTAAATGAACTCCTAGATAAACATCCTGTCGTTTCTAAAATTTTAGATTATAGAGAACTAGCTAAGCTTTATTCGACTTATTGCGAGCCTTTGTTAAAACTTGCTTTAAAAGATGAGAATTCAAGAATTTATTCAAGCTTTTTACAAACAGGCACTGCCACAGGTCGTCTTTCATCTAAAGATCCCAATTTGCAAAATATCCCTGCGCATGGACAATATGCAAAAGATTATAAATCCTGCTTTATAGCCAAAAAAGGGTTTAGCTTTATCAGCCTTGATTATTCTCAAATTGAACTTCGAATGTTAGCACACTTTAGCGAAGATGAAAAACTTTTAAATGCTTTTAAAAACGATGAGGATATACATGCAAGAACCGCTATAATGATATTTGGCGAGAACAATTACGAAACAAGAAGCATAGCAAAAAGTATTAATTTTGGCTTGATTTATGGTATGGGTTATAAAACCTTAAGCAAAAATCTAAAAATTGAAGCCAATTTAGCTAAAACCTATATAGAAAAATATTTTGAAAATTTTACTAGCATTAAAAGTTATTTTGAAAAAGTAAAAAATGAAGCCAAGGCCAATGGTTTTATTAGCACCTTAAGTGGACGCAAACGCTATTTTGACTTTGAAAATGCAAAACCTATGCAAGTGGCTATGTACGAAAGAGAAAGTATAAATTCGATTTTACAAGGATCGGCTGCAGATATTATAAAATTTGCCATGCTAGAAATCGCTAAAATTTTAGATCAAGACAAAAGACTTATTTTGCAAATTCACGATGAACTTATCTTTGAAGTAAAAGATGAATTATGCGAAAATTTTGTGAAAAAAGCTAGTGATATTATGGAAAATATAGTAGAATTAAAAGTTAAGTTAAAAACAAGCTCAAGTATCGCCAAAAAATGGGGCGATTTAAAATAATCAAGGAGTGATTGAATGGATCTTTCAACCATATTAGGAATGGTTCTTGCAGTAACTAGTATCTCAGTAGGAGATATACTAGAAGGGGGAAATCCTCTACATGTTATTCACCTTTCTTCTTTTCTAATCGTTATGCCAACAGCAGCATTCTGTGCTATGACTGCAACTCATAAAAAAATTGTAAAAGCAGCTTATAAAGAACTTAAAATCGTTTTTAAAGGCTCGGGCGTTAACCTACCCGAAAGAATAGCTCAACTCATAGAATTCGCAATTGTTGCACGCCGAGATGGACTTCTAGCCTTAGAATCAAGAACAAATGAAATTGAAAATGAGTTTTTAAGAAACGCTATGATGATGCTAGTGGATGGAAAAAGTTTTGAAGAAATTCACGAAAGTATGGAAATTCAAACTGAACAGCTTGAAGAACATTATAAAGAATGTTCAGAATATTGGATAATCTTTGGTGAAACTTGTCCTACTATGGGACTTGTTGGAGCAGTGTTTGGTCTGATTTTGGCACTTAAACTTCTAGATAATCCTCAAGCAATGGCAGCAGGTATTTCAGGTGCCTTTACGGCTACGGTTACAGGTATTTTTGGAGCCTATGCTCTTTTTGCCCCTTGGGGAAGAAAAATGAAAGCAAATGGCATGGATCTTGTAAAAGAGCAAATTGTTATAACAGAAGCGATCAAAGGGATAGCAGAAGGAGCTAATCCTAGAGATTTAGAAGCAAAACTTTTTAACTTTTTAAGTCACGATGATCCAAGAATTTCGCAATTTGACAAAGGTTAATCATGGCTAAAAAACATAAATGTCCTGAATGTCCCGCTGGTGAAAAATGGGCTGTACCTTATGCAGACTTTCTCAGTTTGCTTTTGGCACTTTTTATCGCTCTTTGGGCGATATCTAAAACCAATCCCGCTAAAGTAGAGGCGTTAAAAACTGAATTTGTAAAAATCTTTGACTACACTGCAACCCAAACCGTACAACAAGAAATGCAAGATACTTATAAATACAAGGGTTCTCAAGAAGAAAAAGATGAATTAAACAAGCTTAAACAAATGGCTGCAAATCAGCAAGAAATTATCAAAAAACTTCAAGCCGCCCTTGATCAATCTGAAAATCAAGAAATACTCAATCTACCTTCTAAGGTAGAATTTGAAAGAGGAAGTGCGCAAATAGTATCTGTAGATGTTCAAGATTATCTCAAGCGCACTGCTCAGCTTATTTCATATCTGCCTCCTCAAATAGAAATTGAAATCAGAGGCTATACTGACAATAGTGACTCAGCTTTAAGAAGTTATGATCTAGGCTATGCAAGAGCAGAAAATGTTTTAAAATACCTTATAGAAGGCGGAGTTAGTACTAAAAATATAAACCTTAAAAGCTACGGACTAAATAATCCTATCAATGGAAATCCACAAGCTTTAGAAAACAATAGAGTGCAAATTTATTTTAAAGTAGATATTAAAGATAATGATGCAAAAAAATCAGTTCTTGATCTTATAGAAAAAAGCAAATAATTTTATTATTTGCTTAATTATTTTTCTTAACTTGTCCTGCTAAACGACTTTTATTGTTAGTATTGTAAACAAATCCAAGCACCTCTGCTACCGCTTTAAACATTTCCCTAGGGATAAGATCATTGATATCACAAGCCTTATAAAGCTCTCTTGCTAGAGGTGGATTTTCATAAACAACGACATTATTATCATAAGCAACTTGTTTTATACGAAGTGCCAAAAAATCCACCCCTTTAGCCACAACTCTAGGAGCTTGTTCCTTTGTCGTATCATAACGAATCGCTACAGCATAATGCGTCGGGTTTGTAATAACCACATCCGCCCCTGCAACATCTTGAACCATGCGGCGGCGCGCTGCTTCCATTTGCAAGCGACGAATTCTCCCTTTTACCTGAGGATCTCCCTCCATTTGCTTGTATTCATCTTTAATTTCTTGCTTACTCATTCGCAAGCCTTTAAAATACTGAAAACGCACCAAAAAAATATCCAAAACAGCAATCACTAAAAATGCTATAATTACAATAGCTGCCAAAATAATAGCCCTATCCCTAAGCCAAATGAGCTGTCCAACGATATTATAACGCTCAACCAATGGTAATTCTTGCATAAATTTCAAAAGTACTATAAAAGCTACAGTAAATACCACTCCTACCTTAAGTACAATCTTAACACTCTCAACAAGTTTTTTTAAAGAAAATAAATTTTTCAATCCTTTCAATGGATTGATTTTTCCTAAATTAGGCATTATAGGTTTAGTCGTAAAAATAAAACCAAATTGCATAACATTACCTAAAATACCTGCAATCATAATACTTAAAACTATAGGTGCTAATAAAATCAAAACTTCAAAAATACTTTTTATCATGATAGCTTGGATGATACGCAAATCAAATTCAACACCGATAAAACTTTGGTAATATCTATATAAATTAGTAATTCTTTCACCAATAAAACCCATCATAAACAGTGTAATCACAAAACCAACTATCAAGGTAACAATAGCTGCTGCGTCTTGGGATTTAGGGACATTGCCTTCTTTTCTTGCGTCTTCTATTTTCTTGGACGTGGGTTCTTCAGTTTTTTCTTGATCTTCGCCTGCCATAACTAGCCTAAATTTAAGTCTGTAAAATTAGATAAAATTATATAGAAAAATAATGAATTTTAATTAAAATTAAGAGAAGAAATTTTATCGAGAGAGAAAGCCCTTTTTAAAGGGCTTGTAATTATAGTTTACCTTCGTTTTGATCAAGATACTCAGCAACACCTTTAGGGTTAGCTTTCATACCCGCATCACCTTTATTCCAACCTGCAGGGCAAACTTCACCGTGCTCATTGGTGAAAAGCATAGTATCTACCATTCTGATCATTTCATCAATATTTCTTCCAAGTGGTAAGTCATTAACAACCGCATGACGAACTGTTCCATCTGCATCAAGCAAGAAAGAACCACGAAGAGCAACTGCTTCTGCATAAAGTACATCAAAATTTCTAGCAATTTGTTTAGTTAAATCTGCAACAAGTGGGAATTTAACTTGACCGATACCTCCTTGATTTACTGGAGTGTTTTTCCATGCAAAGTGTGAAAATTCATTATCACCTGAAATTCCAATCACTTCAATACCGCGGTTTTTAAATTCTTGATATCTTTTATCAAAAGCGATTATTTCTGAAGGACAAACAAAAGTAAAATCTTTTGGATAGAAAAATACTACTGCACCTTTTGGTCCTATATTTTTATAAAGATTAAAATCTTCAACGATTTCATTGTTTCCTAATACTGCTGGAGCAGTAAAATCTAAAGCTTTTTTTGTAACTATCATATTTTTCTCCTAATTAATAAATTTTATTGATAGCGAAATTATATCGTTTAAATCCTTTAAAGATTTTTAAATGATAATAAATTCTTTAAAATATTTTTTATACCAAAACATTTAAACAATAAATGATAATCAAAATCTAAAAATTATCAAATATGCCTATTTTTTGATTATCAAAATTATAGTTTTTTTAAGAATACTTAGATAAAATGCTTACTTGAAATAAAAAAATAAATTTCATAAAATAATCTTAAGGAGATAAAATGGCTGTAAAAATTACAGATAGCTGTATTGCTTGTGGTTCTTGCATCGATGAGTGTCCAGTTAGTGCAATCGTTGATGATGCAAACAATCCAGAGGGCGAAGATAGATATTATGTCTATGCAGATAAATGTGTTGAATGTGTAGGACACAATGATCAACCAGCCTGTGCGAGCGCATGCCCAACCGATGGCTGTATAGTATGGAGCGGAATTGCTTCAGGACAACCAAGTCGCGACAATATCGGTAGCGATATGAGAGATGGAACTATCCCAGTTTTTGCATAATTCCACAAAGACTAGCAAACAAGCTAGTCTCTTTTTAACTTTTTTTAAACAAATTCAAGTATAATTTTAAGCTTTATAAAAACCAAGGAGTATAATCAAAATGGAAAAAACCCTGTCGATTATCAAACCTGATGCCGTAAAAAAAGGTGTTATAGGTAAAATATTAGATCGTTTCGAAAGCAATGGATTAAGAATTGCAGCTATGAAAAAAGTTCAACTTAGCAAAGAGCAAGCTGAAGCTTTTTATGCCGTTCATAAAGAAAGACCTTTTTTTAAAGATTTAGTTGAATTTATGATCAGCGGTCCTGTTGTAGTTTCTGTTTTAGAAGGCGAAGGTGCTGTTCTTAAAAATAGAGATTTAATGGGAGCTACAAACCCAAAAGAAGCGAAACCTGGTACAATTAGAGCTGATTTTGCTGAAAGTATTGATGCAAACGCTGTTCACGGAAGTGATAGCTTGGAAAATGCAAAAATTGAAATTGAATTTTTCTTTAAATCTAACGAAATTTGCTAATGAAAATAGCCTTTTCTAGGATTAACAATACTAATTATCCCTTTAAGCTCAATCTTGAAAATGTTGTTTTTGAAGGAAATTTAGTAAAAGTAAATCCTAAACTTGTTAAAATAAAAGCCACAATGCAAGGTTTTGTTTATAGACCTTGTGATAGCTGTGGTGAAGAACTTGAACTTGAAATAAAAGAAGACTTAGATCTTTTTGCAAGTGATGGTATTTTTAAAGATAATACAAATGAATTAAGCAATACCATTGAATTTTTTGATGGTCACATTGATTTAATAGAAGTTGCAGTTAGTGAGCTTGAAGCTTATTTGAGTGATTATTTTTATTGTAATAATTGCAAAAATAAAAGCTAACAAATTTTAAAAAAGGAGATAAAATGGCAGTACCTAAGAGAAGAGTGAGTAAAACTCGTGCAGCAAAACGCAGAACTCACTATAAAGTAAGTCTTCCTATGCCTATAAAAGACAAAGATGGAAGCTACAAAATGCCTCATCGTGCAAATCCAAATACCAAGGAATACTAAAATCAATGATTAACATTGCTATAGATGCAATGGGTGGAGATTTTGGAGAAAAGCCCATTATAGAAGGCGTTATCGAGGCTTTAAAAGAAAAGCCTTTTAATGCTATCTTGGTGGGAAATCCTCAAGTTTTAAAACCTCTAATACCTAAAAATTTAGAACAATATATCCAATATGAAAACGCCAACGAAGTTTTTTCAATGGATGAAAACGCAACAGACGCCTTAAAAAGAAAAGAAACTACAATTTATAAAACTATCGAACTTGTTAAAAATGGAAAAGCAAAAGCCGCTGTTTCAGCAGGACATAGTGGTGCAAGTATGTCTTTAGCAACCCTAAGATTAGGTAGGCTTAAAGGAATATCGCGACCTGCAATTGCAACCTTAATGCCAAATACTGTAAGTAAAACTTTATTTTTGGATGTAGGTGCAAATACAGATTGCAAAGCTGAAAATTTATTTCAATTTGCCATAATGGGCGATGCTTATGCAAAAGAAATTATGAAAATTTCAAAACCTCGCTTGGCTTTATTGTCCAACGGTGAAGAAGAATGCAAAGGTAATGAGCTTACAAAAGAGGCTCATCAGCTTATGAAACAAATCCCTAGTTTTGTTGGAAATGCTGAAGGTAGAGATATCTTCAATGGTGAAGTCGATATCTTGGTTTGTGATGGATTTGATGGAAATGTAATCCTAAAAGCCTGCGAGGGAGTGGCTACAGCAATTATTCAAATTTTAAAAAATGAAATCAAACAATCTTTAGTATCAAAAATAGGCGCATTGCTAATGAAACCTTCATTTAAAAGACTTAAAAAACACATTGATTGGCAAGAGTATGGTGGTGCTCCACTACTTGGTGTTAATGGCTGTGTTATCATAAGTCATGGAAAAAGTGATGCTAGAGCAATCAAAAATGCTATTTTTCAAGCTATTAACTTTAGTGAATCAAATATTAATCAAACCATAGAAAAGGAGCTTGAGAAATACAATGCCTAAAGCGAGTTTAAAAAGCATAGCTTCTTATGTACCTGAGCAAATTTTAAGCAATTACGATCTTGAAAAGATTATCGATACAACAGATGAGTGGATCACAAGACGCACAGGTATAAAAGAAAGACGCATTGCAAGCAAAGACGAAAGCACAAGTGATTTAGGTACCAAAGCAGCCATAAAAGCTATAGAAAGAGCAAATTTAAAACCACAAGATATTGATGCGATATTGGTAGCTACTTTAAGTCCTGATTATTTTACCATGCCCTCAACCGCTTGTAAAATCGCAGCCAATTTAGGACTCAATGGAATCACCGCTTTTGATATTTCGGCAGCCTGCTCAGGCTTTATCTATCTTCTAGAACAAGCCAAAGCTCTTGTAGAAAGTGGATTGAAAAAAAATGTTTTAATTATAGGAGCTGAAAAAGCCAGCTCTATCATGGATTATACTGATAGAAGTATTTGCATACTTTTTGGTGATGGCGCAGGAGCAGGAGTAGTAAGTCTTGATGAAAATAATCCCATAATCGATGTGCATACGGCAAGCAATGGAAATTATGGTGATTTACTGATGACAGAACGCTCTCAAGAATCAAAAGAAGCTTCAAGTCTAGCGATGAGAATGAAAGGCAATGAAGTCTTTAAAATAGCGGTGCAAACTTTAAGCAATGATGTCGTTGAAATTTTATCTAAAAATCAAATTTTACCCGAACAAATTGATCTTTTTATCCCGCACCAAGCAAATTTGCGTATCATTAAAGCTGTGCAAGAGAGACTGAATTTAAACGATGAAAAATGCGTTGTAACTGTACAAAAGTATGGCAATACCTCAGCTGCTTCTATCCCTATGGCGATGAATGATGCCTATGAAGAAGGTCGTCTTAAAAAAGGGAATTTGATCTTGCTTGATGCTTTTGGTGGTGGTTTTACCTGGGGTTCTGCCTTGCTCAAATTTGGTGGCGAGAATTTCTCCTAAAACCTTAAATTTATACTTTTGATACAGTATAAATTTATCACTATCTATTTAAATCTAAAACTTTATATATGTTAATTTTCTGCCTGCTTTGAATGAAATTCATGCAAAGTGTGGCAGAAGGGTTATATCAGTTATACTTTTTAGCAAATTCTTTCATAAATTCACACAAAGTTTTAACCTGATCTAAGCTAACAGCATTATAAATACTTGCGCGAATTCCTCCTAGAATTCTATGTCCTTTAAGTCCTAACATACCCGCTTCTTCAGCTTCTTTTACAAATATCGGTTCAAGTTCTGAATTTTTAGCGATGTTAAAGCTTACATTCATCAAAGATCTGTCTTTTTTATCAGCGTGCCCCTTATAAAATCCTTCACTCGAATCAATGCACTCATAAAGCATTGCGGCTTTTTGAGAATTTTTAGCATCGATAACATCCAATCCACCTTGATCTAAAAGCCATTTCATTTCAAGATTAAACATATAAATTGCAAAAGTCGGAGGAGTGTTAAATAAAGATTGATTTTGTGAATGTATGGAGTATTTTAACATACTTGGCAGGTTTTTATTTTGAGATCTTTCTAACATATCTTTGCGTATAAAAAGACAGCTTATACCTGAAATTCCTGCATTCTTTTGCACTCCACCATAAAAAAGTGCAATATTTGAAAAATCAACTTTTCTTGAGAAAAAATCACTCGAAGCATCAACGATTAAAGGGGATTTAGTTTTAGGATAATTTTTAAATTGTGTACCATAAATGGTATTGTTTGAGCAAATATAAGCATAATCAGCATTATCACTAAACTCAACTTGAGGTATATGATCAAACTTACTTTCTTCGCTACTAGCAACAACCTTGACATTTACTCCTAAAATTTGAGCTTCTTTTATAGCTTTTTGAGTCCAAACTCCTGTATTTGCATACTCACAAACTCCACCCAAAGATAAATTCATAGGTATCATAGCAAATTGCAAACTCGCACCACCTTGCAAAAATAAAACCTCATAATCATCATTTAAACCATAAAGTTCTTTTGCTTTTTGCATCGCTCCAAAGTGCACTTCTTCAAATACCTTTGAACGGTGAGAAATTTCCATGATGGAATAACCCTTACCCTGATAATCACAAAGCTCATTTTTAGCATATTCTAAAAGCTCTAAAGGCAAAGTAGATGGACCTGCGCTAAAATTAATTTTTCTCATTATTTTTCCTTATAGAATTTTTGCTTCTTTTTGTAAAGTTTGAGAACTCAAAGTGATAATATCTTCACTTTTTAGCTCTTCTAAATTTGCTATTTTACCATTTTTTTTAATAGAAATTAGATTTTTACTTTTTTTAAAAAAAATTTCATGCTGAAAAAAAGCATTTTGAAGCTTTTGTAGTTCTAATTCAGCTTTTTGAATTTTGCTTTCCATTACGATTTTTGCTTGTTTAAGCAAAAACGCAAGCTGTTTTTCTTTTGCCTCTATCATAGTTTCTAAAGATTTTGCTTTAAAAAATTTGTGTAGATTGCTGAGTAAATTTTCACAATATTCTAATTTACTTTCCCAAAGTTTTGTCAATTTTTCTTCTAAAAGATCAAGTCCTTGTTCTAAATCAAGTCTAGAATAAAGCAAGGTATCGATAGCAGCTGATGGAGTGGGTGCTCTAAAATCAGCTACAAAATCACTGATCACATAATCAATCTCATGACCAATTGCCGAAATAATAGGTGTTTTAGCTTTAAAAATCTCCCTTGCCAAACCCTCATCATTAAAACAAAAAAGATCCTCTCTGCTACCACCCCCTCTAGCAACAATGATGACATCTAATCCTATCTCATCAGCTTTTTTTAAAGCTTGAATCAAAGAATAAGCCGCACTACTTCCTTGCGTAAGCGCATTAAAAACATAAATTTTGGCTAGAAAATATTCTTTTTGATTGATAAGTTTTAACATATCTTGCAAGGCCGCTGAAGTCTTTGAGGTGATGATTCCTATTTTTTTAGGGAATTGAGGCAAGGTTTTTTTATGTTCACTGTTAAACAAACCTTCTTTTTGCAAGCGCTCTTTTAATGCTAGAAATTGAGCCTCTAAATCCCCCATTCCTGCTTTTTTCATACTGTTTGCAATAAATTGATAACGCCCACTTTCAGCATATAAGCTCACACTTCCAACAAGCTCTAAAAAATCACCTACCTTGGGTTGAAAATCAACTTTTAAATTTGCACCCTTAAACATAGCACAAGCTATACTTGATTTTTCATCTTTTAGATCAAAATACCAATGTCCTGATCCATGCATAGTGATTTTTGAAAGCTCTCCGCTTAAAACAATGTTATCAAAATGTGCTTCTAATAAAGCCTTCGCTTTTAAATTTAATTCACTTACCTTCATGATTTTCCCCAGAAAGTCTAAATTTAGACTTTCTTAGCTATAAACATAGAACTTACGCCAAAACTAAAACTTTTAAATTCAAGCATTTCAAAACCTACCTGTTTAAGTTCGGCGATAAATTCCTCTTTACTTAAAAAATCCTCTATAGAATTAGGCAGGTATTCGTATGCGCTTTTATTTTTACTTATCATTCCACCCAAACTTGGTAAAATATTTTTCAGATAAAAATCTCTACAAGAGGCCACAAAACCTCCTTTTTCTCTTTTGGTAAATTCTAAAACTACAAAAATTCCATCTTGTTTAAGCACTCTTGAAAATTCACTCAAAGCTTTTTCTCTCTCCACTACATTGCGTATCCCATAGCTTATACTTACGATATCAACACTTTCACTTTGCAAAGGCAATTCTTGCGCTCCAGCTTCTATAAATTCGATATTTGGGAATTTTTGCTTTGCTATATTTAACATACCCTCACTTGGATCAATACCTTTAATATGAGCTATATTTTTATTTAATTTTTTAGCACTTTCTTGCCAAATTTCTATCATATCTCCTGTGCCACAAGCCACATCAACTATGTTTATATTATCTTTTTGGTAAAGCTTTAAAACTCTTTTACAAGCAAATTTACGCCAACTCACATCAACACCGAAACTCAAAATTCTATTAGCCTTATCATAGGTTGGAGCTATTTCATTAAACATTTTTATGATTTTATCTTGCTTTTGCATTAATATCCTTTATAAATTTTCAATTTCTTACTTGCTTTATGGATTAATTTTCCAAGTTTTTCTTTTTTCTTGGTTAATTTTAAAAGCATCTTTTTTTCAAGATCGCAAATAAAATATTTATTATATAATTTGTTCAAAATTTTCAAATTATATAAATTATGAAAATATTCTAAAAAAACTGAGAGTCCTAAAAAATTTTCTTCAAAAGTTTCGATTTTAAAATTTTTCAATAAATTTTTCTTAAACAATACAAGTCTTTTTCTTAACTGCATGGCAATCATTTGCTTAAAAAAATATTTTTCTTGCTCGCTCTTATAGAACGAATCTTCTTTGATAAAAAAATCAAAATCACTCAATAAATTTTGCAATTCTTCGCCACTTAAAAATAAAAGTAGATTTTCACCTAGTTCATTATTTGCTAAAATGCAATGAGATTTTTTCACTAAATCTTCAAATCTAAGAGCTAAATTTTTATTTAACTCTGGATCAAAAATTTCTTCTGTACTCATTAAGATAATGTAAATCTTTCTCGCATAAGAAAAAAATTCACAAAAAACCTCTCTTTGTCGGTTTTCTAAAGCTAAATTCCAATATAATTTTAATTTTCTAAATAGATAAAATAAGAAAATTCTATATCCATCAAAAGCTAAAATAGAACTTGGAAAATCTAGAGTAAAGTTTTGATTTTTTTCTATAATTTTAAAACATTTTTCTATGTCTATCTCTAAATTATTAAAACCATAAAGTATTATATTTTTAGAATCCAAAACTCCACAAAGCTCTCTTTGAAATCTAAATTCTTTAGGCAGTACAAAAAGATTTGCTATCTCTAAAGTCGGAAAAAAAACCTTTAAAACATATAGATTAAGATCTTCGTATACATCAATAAAGCTTTTGAAAGAACAAAGTTTAAATTCATAGCGTTTTTTCTTGATGCTTTTTTCTATGAGTTTTTTACGAGCTTTTTCATAATCCTTTTTAGAAATCTTTTCTTCTTGGTTTTGCTCTAAAATCGGGTTATTTAATCGGGTTATTTTATAAAAATTTCCATTTAAATTTTGAAATTTTACATCATAAAAATGTGTTATCTTAGTATAGAATGTTTCAATTTCATAAATTTCAAAAACAATTCCATCTTTTTGTAAATTTTCTAAAAGAGTAGTATCAGGAAGTAAAAAAGTCTTCTGAATTTCATGAACCATTAAAATAACCCTTAAATTCTTTGGGTTATTTTAACTTTATTTTGCTTAATGGCACTTTTTACAAGTGCTAACATGAGCACAAACTGCTAAATGATCGATGATATTTCCCATTTTTTTCTCTAATTTTTCTTGATATTCATCAAGTTCAGCATCTTGAAAACTCATATCTTCGATATTGCCACATTTGTTGCAAATTATATGTATATGTCTTTCTTCATAGATATCATAACAAGTTTTTTGATTTGCTACATTGATTTCTACAACTAAGCCTTGTTCTTGTAAAGTGTTAAGATTTTTATAAACTGTAGCAAGAGAAATGGAAGGGTATTCTTTTTTGATTTCCTCATAAAGCTCTTCGATATTCGGATGTTCATGTCTTTTTAAAATTTTTAAAACACACAATCTTTGTGGGGTTGCCTTTAATTCATGTTTTTTAAGTATTTGTAACAATTCCATTCTTTTATCCTAGTTCTTTTTAACTAGGAATAATAATAAATTTTTTATTAAAAAAAGTTTATATCAAATGATATTTTTTATTAGATAATAAGAAGCTATGAAATTTTAAACATTTTTTTGTTGTTTTGGTTCAAATTTAAAGGATGTTATCGACCCAATTTATTTTTACCCTTTGCACCAAACTATCAATGTCAAGTTTTAAAGCTTTTTCCACTTCATTGGTTTTACCGTGTTCGATAAAATTGTCTTCGTATTCAAAAGAAATAATTTTAACTTTTAAACCATTCTCCTGCACAAAGCTCTCTAGCAAACTCGCCACACCACCTATCCTTGCATTTTCACTAAAGACAAACCAAATTTGACTCTGTTTTGCTAGCTCTTTTAAAAGTACTCCATCTAAAGGCTTGGCAAAAATCAAATCAATCAAATTAGCATTTTGCCCCTCATCTTGCAATTTTCTTAAAACTTTCCAAGCCTTACCCACACCTTGTCCATAACCCAAAAAAGCGATGTTACTTTGGTTTTTTACAAGCCATTGTGCTTTTCCAAGTTCTATCTTAGAAGGATTAAATTCCTCATCCAAAATAAAAGATCCTCTAGGATAACGAAAAGCCAAACATCCTTCATGGACACAAGCATACTCCATAATATTTTTCATCATAAGCTCATCTCTTGGAGCTACAAGGGTTAAATTGGGCAAAGGGGCTAAAAAGCTCACATCAAAAGCCCCCTGATGCGTCTCCCCATCTTCTCCTACTATGCCTGCCCTATCCATAGCAAAAACTACATTTAAATTCATAATCGCACAATCATGAATAACTTGATCATAAGCGCGTTGTAAAAAAGTGCTGTATATAGCGATAAAAGGTTTAAATCCTTCTTTAGCCATAGCTGCCATAGAAGTAACAGCATGTTGCTCAGCAATACCCACATCCCAAAAACGATCAGGAAATTGCTCTATGAGTCTTTCAAGTCCTGTCCCACTTGGCATAGCAGCAGTGATACCGACTATATTTTTATATTTTGTAGCCAAATCAAACAATACCTTGGAAAAAATCTCTGTTGCAGAATTTTTAGCATCAGGTTTTTTAATGCTTTCTCCACTATCCACATCAAAGGCTCCAACTCCATGCCACTTAGCATTTTTTCCTTCGGCTAAACTATAACCCTTTCCTTTTAGGGTTTGTGCATGGATAATGCAAGGTTTTTGCATAGCTTTTGCTTGTTTTAATGCAGAAATAACCTCGCTTAAATTATGCCCATCAATAGGGCCTATATATTCAAGACCCAATTCTTCAAACAAAAGCCCTGGAGTTATTAATTTAAAACTTTCTTCAAAACGCTTAGCCATATAAGTAGCAGAATCAGGCAAGACATCTAACATTTTAGCCACGCGTTTTTTGAAATTTTGATAAAACTGCGTTGCCATAGCTTGAGAAAGATATTTTGAAATCGCGCCTATAGGTTTTGAAATACTCATTTCATTATCATTTAAGATAACCACACAAGGAAATTTAGAATCTCCTAATTCATTCAAAGCCTCATAAGCCATACCTGCACTTAAAGCTCCATCGCCTATCAAAGCTACAGGAATACGTTTTTCACCTTTTAGCGCTATAGCCTTACAGGCTCCTACAGCTAAAGATATAGAAGTGCTTGAGTGTCCTGCTATAAAATAATCCCCATCATTAGGTTTGGTATATCCACTGAGTCCACCAAATTGACGCAAAGACTCAAAAATATTTTCTTTTCCACTTAAAAGCTTATGCGTGTAGGATTGATGCGATACATCAAATATAAAAGGGTCTATACCATTATCAAATACCGTATGCATAGCTATAGTAAGCTCAACTGCTCCCAAATTGGAGCTTAAATGTCCTCCATTTTTACTTACCACATCAATAATTTTTTCTCTAATACGAGCCGCCAAATCTTCAAGCTGGGTTAAATTTAGCTTTTCTAATTGTTCTTTAGTATAAGCAAACTGGTAGTCTTTTTTAATTATTTCATTCATTATTAACCATTTTTTTGATTTTAATAAGGCGTGCATTTAAATTGGATTCTATATTGCCGCTATCACTTAAAATAATAACACTACCCTTGCTAATAGCATCATCAAGAGTGATTTTAATATGAGAATTCTCGCTAAAATGCTCTTTTAAATAATTATAATCTACAGAATTTACTTTTATTTCAATAGAACCTGCACCCTTAAGCTCGTTAATAAGATCTTTAGCTAAAGCATAAGCTATTTTGCTTGAATTATTTTCAAGTTCTTTTAAAATAACTTCTTTAGCAATATCTATAGCTGTATCAGCAAGCTCTTTTTCATTTTTTTCAATAAAAACATTAAGATTTGTACAAGCTTCTTCTAGTTTAGAAACACTTTTTAAATATTTATCACGCAAGTCATTTAATTCTTTTTCAAATTCAGCCTTAGCTTGTTCATAGCCCTCTTTAGAAAATTTTTCTCTAGCATTTTCAAGCTCTGAATTTAAGCGGTTATTAAACTCACTTTCTTGGCTTTCAATTTGCATTTGAAGCTTGATAATATTACTTGACATCTCATCTGTTTTTTTTAGCAAATCTTCAACAAAACTAGGTTGAAATGCAGGAGTTTGAACCTCTTGTACTACTTGAGAAGGCGCTGGGGTTTGACTCTCGTTTGTAGGGTTTTCATCTTTTGAAGATGTGATTATATTTTCTTCATTTGAAATTTGCGGATGATGCTGCTTCTCTTCTGTGTGGTTATCAAATTCTGAAATTACTTTAAAACGATATCCTTCAACAACATGCTGATCAGAAGTTCCTCCTGAAATAACATTACTACGATTAACCATCACTCACCTACTCTATCATTTCATCAGCATCGCCTGTTTGCACAAGTCCTTGTTCTGCAAGTTTTTGCACTACTTCAACTACTTTTCTTTGGGCATCTTCAACATCTTTAACACGCACTGCACCTAAAAAGCCCATTTCTTCAAGGAAAGCTTCGCTTGCACGCGTAGACATGTTGGCTAAGAATTTTTGCTTTAATTCTTCGCTTGCGCCCTTTAAGCCTATCATCAAATCGCGCTTATCCGCAACTTTTAAAATTTCTCTTATAGCTTGAGTGCTAAGTTTTTGTATATCATCAAAAGTAAACATCAATTCTTTAATCGTTTCAGCCAAACGCTCATCACTTTGCTCGATATAAGTAATAGTAGATTTACTTGCTTTTTGCCCTAAACGGTTAAGCACTTCTGCAACCGCTCTTGGACCTCCCACTTCAACCTTATAAGAAGTGAGACTTTCGAGTTTGCTTTCAAGCACTGCAGATACTCTTTTAATAATACTTGGAGAAATATCCCCAAGATTTGCCATTCTTATAACAACCTCGGCTCTTAACTCATCGCTAAAATACTCTAAGGTTTCAGCTGCATGAATTGAATCCATGTGTGCTAAAATAAGTGCGATAGTTTGTGGGTGCTCTTTGGTGATAAAGTCTGCAAGCTGTTGGGGTTTAATCTGAGCCAAATAAGCAAAGTTTTGATTATTCTCCATGCTTTTGGTAAGTTTTTCAAGAATTTTATTAGCAATTTCTGGACCAAAAGTACGGAAAAGTATCTCTTTAGCATATTCCAAACCACCGCTTTTGATATATTGATTGGATTGAAGCAGGGTATAAAATTCTTCCAAAACTGCAGTAGCTACGGCGCGGTCGACATTTTTTGCCATAGCAATATAGCGTGAAATTTCAGTAATAACATCAATTTCCATATGCGAAAAGACTGAAGTTGTTGCATCCTCGCCAAGTTGTATGAGAAATATCGCTACCTTTTCAGGCATCGATAAATCATCATAAACCATTTTTTGTTCTTCGCTAAGTTTTATCATCACATATCCTTTTCGCCGAATTCGGTATCATTTTGGATTAGGTTTTGTAAAAGTGCGGCAATTTCCTCACCCTTATCGCTTACCAAGCCTCGTAACTTTTCAAGTAAAACTTCATACTGGATAGAATCCTCGTTGAAATTCTCCCCAAATCCCAGCTGCTCTTCGACTTTTTTTCTAGCCGCATTAAATTTCTCCAATGCGTCCTCAGCATCATCTAAAAGAGCATTTGGACCTTGTTGCATTTCTTCTTGCGCAGCAACATCTTCAAGCATTTTTTGGGTAAATGGAGCAATAACTTTTTTGTAAAAAATAAAGAGCAAAATCGCTGCAATAAAATACTTAACCGGTGGTATAAACGGCTCAACAAAACGATTGTAAAAAGTTTTAACCTTGCTTTCAACTCTAACAGATTCGCGGTGGAAAGGTAAATTTTGCACCACTACACTATCCCCTCTATCGGCACTAAAGTTAATAGTATTTTTAACTATACTTTCCACACTTGCAAGCTCTTCCTTGCTTAAAGGAACATATTCACTCTTTATGTCTCCATTTTCATCCACAACATCTTGATATCTTCCATCGATGGTTACTGCTGCTGAAGTACGCATAATGGTTGCAAATTGTTTTTTTGTATTTGTTATGGTTTTTGAAAGTTCATTATTTGTAGTGACTTGGTTTTTCTTATAGGTATCAATTTGCCCTTTATTATCAAGTCCTTCTACTGGACCTATATTTGAAACCGCACCTGGTACACCTTGAATTTCAGGCTCTTTTCTACCTGTTCTTTCTTCATTTAAGGTTTGTTCACTTCGGACTATAGGATTTGGATCATAAATTTCACTTTGGGATTCTTGCTTAGAGAAATCAAAATCTATATTGACACTTACTCTTACCTTATCCATACCTCCTGCATAAGGAGCTAAGGTTTCCATGATTTTATCTTCCAAAGCTCTTTCTTGATCGCTTTTGTACTTAATTTGAGCACGAACCAAATCATCTTCATAAGCTTCTTGCTCATCTAAAGGCACACCACTTTGATCGCTGATTCTTACATTTTCTTTGGTTAATTTTGGAATAGCAGCTGAAACTATGTTTTTAATCCCATCAATTTGCTTTCTAGTAAGTTTTAATCCCTCACGCACATTTACAACAACTGATGCTGTAGGAGGAATTTGCCTTTCGGTAAAAACACTGTCTTTTGGAAAGGCTATATGCACTACCGCACTGCGTATGGGCTCTAAAGTTTCAATTGTCCTTGCAAGCTCTCCTTCTATAGCTCTTTGATATTTTACTCTTTGTTCTTCATTTGTAGCCCCAAAACTTTGCGTATCAAAAGCTTCAAAACCCACGCGACTATCTTTTATCAATCCTTCGCTAGCAATAAACATTCTTTGGCGATATACTTGATCTTGGGGAACTAAAATTTTACTTTCGCTTTCTAATATATAAGGTACATTATTTTGTTCAAGTTTGGCCACAATAGCTGCAGAAGAGCTTGGATTAACATTATCAACTAAAACAGCATAGCCATTATTAGCACCGCTACTACCTCCACGAAATAGTGCTAAAAATACCAAAAATCCGACAACTACGACAATAGAAGCTGCGATAACTATGCGTTGCTTTCGAGTCAAATTTTGATAAAGCTGTCCAATTTGGTGGAACATATTTTTAAAATCCATTAATTCTCATCCCTTAGTTTAGTGAATTTCACCCATTTTAATTCTAAAATATTATCAAAATAAACTATTTTTAGTTAAAAATCAAGCTTATTTTAAAATTTCTTCAAATTCTGTAAAAAATCTTTCATTTTCATAAGGTGTTCCTATGGTAATCCTTATAGCATTTAAACCATAGCTTTTTAGATTTCTTACTATTATACCCTTTTTAAGCAATTTTTCAGACAAATCTGTGCTATTTTTTTCCTCAAAAAAATAAGTAATAAAATTTGTATAACTTTCGATAAATTGAATGCCATGTTTATTGGCAAATTCCTTATAAAGCTCCATTTGAGAAAAATTATTTTCCAAAGTTTTTTTAGCAAATTCTTCATCATGTAAAGCCGCAACTGCTGCTTTTAATGCTAAATTGCTTACATTAAAAGGGGCGCGGAGTTTATAAAATGCGCTAATAATTTCTGCATTGGCTATACCATAACCTATGCGCAACCCACCCAATCCATAAAGTTTAGAAAAAGTTCCTAAATAAAGCACATTTTTAAATTCTTGCACAAGATCACAAGGCTTTAGATATTTGTTTTGATCTTTAAAACTTGCAAATTCATTATAAGCTGCATCAATTATCACCAAACAATTCTCATCAATAGCGCGTATAAATTCAAGCACCTCGTTTGTATCCAAGCACTCGCCCAAAGGATTGTTAGGTAAGCATAAAAATATAATCTCAATCTCATCTTTATGTGCTTCATAAAGTGCTTTAAATTCGGATAAATCATGAGTGATACTTTGAGTTTTGTAACATTTTGCACCGCATTGTTTGGCATAAATTTCATACATAGCAAAAGTTACCCCTGCTTGTAAAAAAGCATTTTGAGGGTTAAGCTTAGAATGTATAGCAAATTCAATAACTTGATCACTGCCTGCACCAATGATGATATTTTCATTTTTTACATTATATTTTTGTGCCAATTCACCTTTTAATTCTATCATAGTATCATCAGGATAAAGATTTGCTTTAAAAGCATTTTCTTGCAAAGCTTTAACCGCTTTAGGTGGAGCACCAAAAGGATTTTCATTACTAGCTAATTTTATCACTTCTTTTACGCCGTATTCTCTAGCAATAACTTCAATATCCTTACCTGGTTCATAATTACTTAAATGATTTAAAAAATTATTGAATTTCATTCTTTTCTCCTGATAAATAAGATCCAAGCCAAACCACCTCATCTGCATTTTTTAAAGCGCGTTGGACATTTTCATCATCAATATGCCCTTCAAAATCTATATAAAAACTATGTAAAAATTCTTTTGATTTTACAGGGCGAGATTCAAGCTTGGTAAGATTGATATTTTCTTTTTTAAATTGCTCTAGCAAAGAACTAAGACCACCAGGCTTATGCGCAGTGTGAGCCAAAATAGAAGTTTTACAATTTGGCATTTTTGGATTTTTGATATCGCTTAAAATTAAAAATCTTGTACGATTTGCTGCATTATCTTCTATTTTATCAAAAAGTACAGGCACATTGTAAAGCTTTGCAGCTATTTTAGAACAAATTGCAGCCGAGTATTTATCTTGAGAAGCCAAATAAGCAGCATTCGCTGTGGATTTTGAAGGCACAAATTCTATAGCGCTTAATTCATGGCTTTCTAAAAATTTACGACATTGATTATAGCCTTGTGGATGAGAATAAATACGTTTTATCTCTTTTAAGTTTTCATTAATTCCTACAAAAGAATGATGAATATCCATATAAATTTCACCAAAAATTTTAAGCTCATTATACTTGCCTAAACAATCTAAAGTTACGCCTACAGCGCCTTCTGTGTTATTTTCTATAGGAACAACTCCATACTTTGCTTCTTTATTGTTAAGTTCTTTGAAAACATCTTCTATATTTGCAAGTGCGATATAGCGACTCATAGCACCAAAACGGCTCCTTGCTGCTTGATGAGTATAAGTACCTTCAGGCCCCAAATAAGCAACAATTTGAGGCATTTCTAAATTCCTTGAAACGGCAAAAATTTCTTGATAAATAGCCTCTATAGCATTTTGATCTAAAAGACCTAAATTTGCGTTTTTTAAACGATTGATAATCGCTCTTTCACGTTCAGGACGATAAATTGCTCCACCGCTTGTTTGCTTGATCTCTCCTATGCTTTTAACATAGCTCATTCTTTCATTTAAAAGTTCTAAAATTTTATCATCTACCATATCGATTTTATTTCTAAAATCTTCTAAGTTTAAATTTGGCATTTCAAATCCTTTAAAATTTCCAAAACGCTAGGATAAATTTTATCCACCATACCCGTATCAAGTCCTTTAGTATCACTTATTTTCCCACTTAAAACAAGTAAGGTTTTCATACCCAATTCTTTAGCCTGAACCAAATCTCCCTTTAAATCATCGCTAATGATTTTAATATCTTCAAAATCAGCATTTTTATTGTAATTCCTTAAAAGCCTTAAAGCCTCTTTATAAAAAGCCGCGCTAGGCTTACCTACGACTTGGTATTTAAAATCAATAGCATTTTGCAACATTGCCATTATGCTGCCCACGCCCGGATAAAGCCTGCCCTCTTTTTTATAAATACTACTCTCATGCATAGCGATAAATTGCACACCCTCTTTGGCGTATTCCATCATCAAAGCAAAATCTTGAAATTTAAAATCATCATAACTGGCAACAAGCACAGCCATAGGATTTTCAAAATCCATTTCAAATCCTAATTTTTCAAGGCTTTGTATAAATTCCTCCGCACCAAAAGCCGCAACCTTGCAAGGCCTTAAAATATATCCTAAAACACTAAAAGGATCAATATAAGCATCCTCTTTGATGGCTAGTCCTTTTTGTCTTAACCTTTCTAAAAAATCAATTTTTTTTGTATTGTTAGTAATGACAACATAAGGAATATTTTTTGTATTTAGAAAATCGATCAATTCTTTAGCACCGTAGATCAAAGATTTATCAGCATCTGAAATCAAAGTTCCTTGCACATCCAAAAAAAACATTTTATCCCTTTAAAAATTGTTCTTCCAAGGCAATTTGTTCTTCAAAACTTTCTCTTTGGCGAATCATTCTCACCTCACCATTTTCAAAAGCTAATTCGCAAACTTTATTTCTTGTATTGTAATTACTGCTCATGCTAAAACCATAAGCTCCAGCATTTTTAATGACCATTATATCGCCATTTTGAGTGCTTGGCAAAGATCTTGCCTTAGCAAAAAAATCTCCACTTTCACAAATTCCACCCACAACATCACAAAGGCTTTCTTCTCCTTGATTATAAGGCAGTAAAATTTCATGATAAGCTTCATACAAGCTCGGACGAATCAAATCATTCATAGCCCCATCCACTATAACAAAACGCTTTGTTTTATTGTGTTTTTCATAAAGCACAGAGCATACAAATTCTCCGCTATTAGCAACCAAAAATCTTCCTGGTTCCATTCCTATAGTTACATCCAATCCGTGTAATTGAGCAAGTATTCCTTGTGCATAATCATAAAGATCAGGCTCTATATCTTCTTTTTCATATCTTACACCAAGCCCACCGCCTATATCAAAGAATTTAAGCTCTATTTGCAAGGCCTTAAGCTCTCTTACTAATTTTGCAACAATTGTAGCAGCCTCATGGATAGGAGAGATATCCAATAATTGAGAACCTATATGAAAATGCACTCCAATAGGCTCTAAATGGGGTGAATTTTTAGCATAAAGATACATTTTTCTTGCAAGATCAATTTCTACGCCAAATTTGTTCTCGTTTAAACCTGTGGAAATATAAGGATGGGTTTTAGCATCTACATTTGGATTGACACGGATACTTATTCTTGCTTTTAGATTGAGTTCTTTGGCTACACTTTCTAAAAGCATCATTTCGGCTTCACTTTCAAGATTGATATATAAAATATCATACTCTAAAGCAAGTTTTAATTCTTCTTGAGTTTTTCCTACACCACTAAAAATTATCTTATAAGATTTAGCCCCTGCTTTTAAAGCACGCTTAACCTCTCCTATACTCACGCAATCAAACCCACTGTCAAGTTTCGCAAGCATTTGCAAAAGACTTAAATTTGAGTTTGCCTTTACTGCGTAAAAAATTTGAGACTTTCTAGCTTTGAAAGCATTTTTAAGTTTTAAAAAACGCTCTTTAATAAAATCAAAATCATAAATATAAAAAGGGGTTTGAAATTCATCTTTGAGTTTTTTATAATCCATTTTTCGCCTTTATTTTTAATTTTACTATATTAAAGCTTAATTTATCGGTGTTTGTAGAACATAAAACCACCTAGAAAAATTAACAAAACAATAGGCATAACAATACCTAATTCACTTAAAATCACGCCATTTTCACTCAGTCTTGATAGTAAAAATAACATACCCCAAGCAAGCAAAGTAACGACAAAAGCTACAAAAGCTACAAAAGCTAGATTAAAAAATCTTGCAATAACTGGAAAAAAATAATACATAATAAGCATTAAAAAAGGTGCAAAAAACGGCATAAATACAAGCTTGTAAAGATTGATTTTAAGTGATTCTATGCTGATATTTTGCGTTTTAAAAAGTTCCAAGCTCTCTAGTATATCTAAGATAGAATAATCGCTATCACTAGCTACCCCTTCAATAATCTTAGGCTTAAAGCCTTCAAGGGTATTAAGCTCTTTAAATTCTCTGATATTTAATCCCTTATCACCAAGTCCATACTCTTTAGGAAGCAAGGTTAAATTTCCTTCTTTCAAAGTCCAATTTTCTCTTTCAAAAATCCCACTTTTAGCTTCGATAAAAGAACTTAAATTTAAATCCTTGATATTGAAAATCTTGATATTTTGCGCGGTATTTTGACCATTATTGATCTTAGAAATATAAATAAATTCATCATTAAATTTTAAAAAAACTTCACCACTTTGTTTTAGCATAGTGCCATTTTTTAGAATATTTCTTTTATAATCATTTGCATAAGCAAAAGGAGTAAAATTTAACCCCACATACACAAAGCAAAAAAATAAAGCCCATAAAAAAGGAAACAATATAACCAAATTTTTACTAAGCCCTAAAGCATAAAGACTCACAAATTCATTGGCTCTTATCATAGAAACCAAAGAAAGCACTAAAGCAAAGATCAAAGAAACGGGTAAAACATAAGTAACAGCAGAAAAAGCTAAAAAAATCACATATAATACGCTAAGATTTGCTGCATCGGGTAAGTCATTGAAATTTAAAAGTAGGTCAATACCGCAATAAAAACCCAGCAAAGACAGAAAGATAATGAAAAAATTTTTAAGATAAATTCCTGAAATAAAACGAAAAAATATCCACATCTTAAGCCTTTAAGCTATATTTTGAAGATATGGCCGATAAATCATCGTTACGGATAAGCTCAAGTAAAGCTTTTTTAGAATGCTCCAAAACCTTACTTAAAATTAACTCTTCTTCAGCCCTAAATTTACCCAAAACATGAGAAATAACATTCTCACCCTTGCCCACTCCTATACGCACTCTTTCATAATCGCTTCCGCATAAATTATCTATGCTTTTAAGCCCATTATGCCCTCCGCTAGAACCACCTCTTTTAAAACGCAAAGCACCTAAATTGATATCGATATCATCATGAATGACTATAATTCTTTCACATTTATAAAAATCATTTACTGCTTTTACACTTAATCCAGAATTATTCATATAAGTATGAGGTTTAAGAAATAAAGAAGAGCCTATTTTAAAAAGCTCTCCTTTGAATTTTGAGTTTGTGAGATTTGTGAAATTGCCTTCTTTTAAAAGCAAATCAATAAGCATAAAGCCGACATTATGGCGAGTATTTTCATACTCTTTGCCTATATTGCCAAGCCCTACGACTAAGATCATCTAGCTTTTTCTACGCCCACTACCGCTACTCTATCAGCATCTATCATAGTTACACCCTCAGGCACTACGATATCGCGAACAAGCAAAGCATCACCCACATCAAGCTTACTTACATCAAGCTCGAAGAAATTTGGTAAATTTTCTGCTGCGCATTTTACTTTCAATCTTCTTTTTGATTGAATTAAAACACCTTTATTTTTAAGACCGATAGCTGTTCCTTTGATTTTAACTGGAACCATGTATTTAGAAATAACACCTTTTTGTGCAACTTTCAAATCCACATGTTTAAGTTCTGCAGTCACAGGATCTTTTTGATAATCCACTACAACAACATTTAAAGTTTGTGAACCTACTTTTACATCAAAAGCTAAAGTTGTTTTTTTACGAACTTCCTTGATAAAGTCATTTACTTTGAAAGCAGCATTGATGTTTTCTAATCCTTTTCCATAGATGTTTGCGATTAGATAACCATCTCTTTTTAAAGCTTTAGCTGCTTTTCTACCGATACTCTCTCTAACGATACCTTCTAACATCTTTTTCCTTTCTTAAAAAATAAGCTTATAATTGTAGCTAATTTTGGCTTAGGTAAAAGTAAATTTATGATAGTTTTTTATTTACTTTGTTTTGGCTATAATTGCCGCGCAAAAAATATTAAGGAGGCGCATAATGAATACCAATATCGCGTGGTTTATGGTTATTTTTGGTGGGCTTATAGAATGTTTTTGGGTAGGCGGACTTAAGTATTCTACAGAGCTTTGGCAATATATACTGACTATTATCGGCATTTGCATCTCTTTTATCTGTCTTTTTAAGGCATGTGAAAAGCTTGAAGTAAGCATTGCTTATAGTGTTTTTGTAGGTATTGGGACTGTTGGTATTGTTTTAAATGAAATATTTCTTTTTGATATCGAGGTTTCAGCAACTAAAATTGTTTTAATTGCTCTTATACTTTTAAGCACTATAGGACTTAAATTTACAAGCAAGGAAAGCAAATAACATGGAATGGATCTTTTTATTCATAGCTGCTATATTTGAAGTTTTAGGTGTGATAGTGATGAAACAACTCGTCCTTACTAAAAACAAATTTTACCTTTTAATTTTTATCATTTGTTTTGCTTTATCATTTAGCTTTTTAAGTCTTAGTATGCAAAATATCGCTATGACCGTAGCTTATTCTATATGGACAGGGGCTGGCACCGCAGGTGGGGTTATAGTAGGTGTGCTTTTTTACAAAGAAAACAAAAGCTTTTTAAAACTTTTTTTAATAGCACTTATCATCGCTTGCACAGTGGGCTTAAAAATTCTTTCATAGAGCAAAAAATGAAAATATACATTAGCGGTATAGATACGGATGTTGGCAAGACTTATTTGAGTGCTAGAATTTGTAAAGAATTGGGATTTGATTATTTTAAACTCATTCAAGCAGGGACACCAAAAGATAGTGATGAAGTGGCTAAATTCAGCCCTAAAACTAAGATTTTTAAAGAGGGTATATGTTTACAAACTCCCGCTTCACCACATAAGGCAAGAATTTTAGAAAAATTAAACTATAAAGCCTTTGATATACAAATTCCACAAAGCAATAAACTCATCATAGAGCTTGCGGGTGGGCTTTTTTCACCTATTGATGATGAAAAAACCATGATTGATTATATGAGCAAATTTAAATACCCCACCCTTTTGGTAGCCAAAGACTATCTAGGAAGCATCAATCATACGCTTTTAAGTATAGAAGCTTTAAAACAAAGGGGTATTGAAATCCTTGCTTTGATTTTAAAGAGTGAAGATCATTTTAGCAAGGATTTTATCAGCAAATATACACAAATTCCTATCATAGAATTTGACGATAAGGTTTGCGAAAATCTCTCAAAAATCCTTAAAAATTTGCTCTAAAGTATCTACCACGAAAGAAATTTGCTCTTTGGTGATGATGTAAGGGGGCATAAAATAAATCGTATTTGCCAAAGGCCTTAAAAGCAAACCTTTTTCCAAGGCCTTCCTAAATACAAAAAGTCCTACTCGTTTATACTTGGTGCTTAAAATATCAAAAGCACTGATCATCCCGCAAGTTCTAAAATTACCCAAAAAGTCAAATTTTTCAAGCCTTGAAAATTCTTTTTTGATAAACTCGCTTAAAATTTGATTTTTTTCTAAAATATTTTCATTCTCAAAGATATCTAAAACCGCATTTGCTGCCGCACAGGCTAAGGTATTTCCCGTATAGCTATGAGAATGTAAAAAAGCCTTTTGGCTTTCATAAGTATCATAAAAAGCATTATAAATTTCATCTCTTGTAAGCACTACAGAAAGTGGCATAAATCCACCCGTAATCCCTTTCGAAAGACAGATAAAATCAGGGCTTTCTTTACATTGATGTAAAGCAAATAAACTCCCTGTGCGCCCAAAACCCACAGCGATTTCATCAAAAATCACTTGCACTCCAAATTGATGGCAAAGCTTTATAGCCTCATCAATAAACCCTGCTTGATACATATGCATATTTCCCGCACATTGCACCAAGGGTTCAAGTATAAAAGCGCAAATTTCACTTGCATTTTTTTCTAAAATATCTTTTAAAATTTCAAGCTCTTGAGTGTAATCTTTACTTTGTGGCACAGGCGTGCTTAAACACTCTAAAAGTAAAGGCTTATAAGTATCTTTATAAAGCGCTACATCTCCTACACTTAAGGCTCCTAAGGTTTCACCATGATAAGAATTGCTTAAAGATAAAAATTTACTTTTTTTCACTCCCTTATTTAAATGATAATGAAAGCTCATCTTAAGTGCGACTTCAATAGCGCTTGAGCCATTATCCGCATAAAAACATTTATTAAAATTCCTGCCTACTTTTTCGCAAAGTCTTGCAGAAAGCTTGATGATGGGCTCATGTGTAAAACCTGCTAAAATCACATGCTCTAGCTCATCAACTTGTTTTTTAATGGCATTTGCGATTTTTTCATTACAATGCCCAAAAAGATTTACCCACCACGAGCTCACACAATCCATATAAGCCTTATCATCAAAATCATAAAGCCACACTCCTTTAGCTCTTTTTATAGGAATGAGTGGCAAATTTTCATGATCTTTCATTTGCGTACAAGGGTGCCAAATATGCTCTAAATCGAGTTTTTTTAAAATTTCATTTTGCATTATAACTTCTTTTTTAAATATATTTTGGCAAAATAATACTTTAAATTTCTGAATTTTAGGAAAAAAATGAGCCTTGAAAATATCTTAGAAACCCTTGAAAAAAATCATAATCTTAGAAAACTTACAAGCCTCAAACATGAAGGAAATTTTGTTTTTAAAGAGGGCAAAAAGCTTTTAAATTTAGCGGGGAATGATTATTTAAATTTAAGCTCTTGCAAATCTTTAAAAGATGAATTTTTAGACAATGTCAAAGAACAAGACTTATTTTTTTCAAGCTCAAGTTCAAGGAGCTTGAGTGGAAATTTTACAATTTATGAGGAATTAGAAAGCTTTTTAAAATCCAAATTTAAAGAAAAAGAAATCTTACATTTTAACAGCGGTTATCATCTTAATATCTCTTGTATAGCTGCACTTGCGAGCATTCCAAATACACTTTTTTTAGCAGATAAATTCATCCATGCAAGTATGATTGATGGACTAAAACTTGGCGGAGCAAAATTTTTTCGCTTTCATCATAACGATATGAATCATTTAGAAAATTTAATTCAAAAACATTATGATCATTATGAAAATATCATCATTTTAAGCGAAGCATTATTTAGCATGGATGGTGATTTTTCTGATTTTAATACACTCATCGCCTTTAAAGAAAAATATCCTAAAATCAAACTTTATATCGATGAAGCGCACAGCGTGGGTTGCTTTGATGAGGAGGGCTTGGGACTTGTTAAAGCTTTAAATTTGGAAGAAAAGGTTGATTTTATAGTTTTTACCTTTGGCAAGGCTCTTGCTTCTATGGGTGCTTGCATTATTTGTAATAATCTTTACAAAAGCTTTTTTATCAACAAGGCTAGAGCTTTTATTTATTCTACAGCGCTACCTCCTATCAATATAGCTTGGACAAAATTTATTTTTGAAAAAATGAGCGAGCTAAAAGAAAAAAGAGAAAAACTACAAATCATAGGCAACTTTTTTAAAAATCAACTCATAGAAAAAAATCATCAAATTTTAGGTGATGCTTACATCATCTCCTTGATTTTGGGAGAAAATCAAAAGGCTATAGAATTAGCAAAAAAACTTGAAACAAATGGCATTTTTGCACCCGCTATAAAAGAACCTACGGTGCCTAAAAATACAGCTAGAATTCGTTTTTCTTTGCATGCAGGACTTAGTAAAGAAGATTTAAAGAAAGTGGTAGAACTTTTATGAAAATAAGTAATTTAATTCAAAATGAAAACTCACAAGAACTTATCTTAGTATTTGGCGGTTTTGCTTCACATCCTAGCCATTTTGCACATTTAAAAAGCGATAAAAATGTAGTTTTGGTTTATGATTATGAAAATTTAGACTTTAAATTTGATTTAAACTCTTTTTCTAAAATCACTCTCATAGCTTTTTCTATGGGAGTTTGCGTAGCAAGTAGAGTTTTAAAAGATATAGAGTTTTCGCAAAAAATAGCTATCAATGGCACTCCTTTTGGCATAGATAAATTAAAAGGAATTCATCCTGCAATTTTTGCTAAGCAAATTAAAAAATTTGATCTTACGGCTTTTAAAAAATCTTTATTTAAAGAGCGCGAAAATGAAGCAAAAAATTTTATTTTTAAAGATGAAAAAGATTTAAAAACCGAGCTTGAAAAACTTTTCGAATTTGCCTCAAAAGAGCGTAATGAAAGCTTTATTTGGGACAAAATTTACTCAAGCAATAATGATGAAATTTTTCCTCAAAATACTTTAAAAAATACTTTTTCAAAGCTTATTTTCCTAAATGAGCCGCATTTTGCTTTTTTTCATTTTAAAACTTGGGATGAAATTTGAATTTTTTAAAAGCAAAAGATTATCAAAAACACGCAAAAGTGCAAGATTTAATGGGTTTAAAACTTTGTGAAATTTTAAAAAATTTAGAAATTTCGCATTTTAAAAAAGTGTTTGAATTTGGTTGTGGTAGGGGCGAATTTAGCGACAAACTTTCAAAAATTATCACTTTTGATGAATATCTAAAAAATGATATTTTGGATTATCCTGACAATCTTAATGTAGAAATTTTTGATATGAATACCCTAGCTACACAGATTTTAAGTAAGCAAAAATTTGATCTTATCACTTCTAATGCGAGTTTACAATGGCTTGATTTAAAGCAGGTTTTGCCCACGCTAGCAAATATGTTAAATGAAAAAGGAATTTTACTTCTTTCTACTTTTGGAAAAATGAATTTAAAAGAGATCAAACAAAGCACAGGCTTGGGTTTAAAATATTTTAGCACAAAAGAACTTGAACAAATTTTCAAACCCTATTTTTCTGATATTAAAATCACAGAAGAAATTGCAAATTTGGAATTTCAAAACGCTTTAGAGGTTTTTAGGCATTTGAAATTAAGTGGAGTAAATTCTTTGGGATTTTATCGCTTAAACAAGCAATTCTTAAAAGAATTTGAAGAAAAATTCCAAAATAAACTCACTTATCATCCTATTTTTATTTTATGCAAAAAAGATACAAAATAAAATTTCTTATGTTATAATACAAAAAATCAAGATTATCCACAAAGGAAAGTGCAGTGAAAAAGCTTGTGTTAATTTTTATAGTATTGTTTTTATCTTTAAATTTAAATGCACAAAATTTAAGTGTTTTCGTAGCTTCTTCAGCTTCAAAAGCTATGGAAGAAATCAAAAATGAATTTTTAAAATCACACCCTAATGACAATATAGATCTTGTTTTTGGTGCTTCGGGAAAGTATTATCAACTTTTGAAACAAGGTAGAGAATTTGATCTATTTTTTTCAGCCGATACAAAATACGCGCAAGCAATTTATGAGGATCAAAACGCTTTAGATAAACCAAAAGTTTATGTTTTAGGTATCTTAGCCTTATATAGCTTAGATGAAAGCTTACTTGAAGGTGGGATAGAAAAGCTAAAAGATAAGGCAAATAAAATTCATCACCTAAGCCTTGCAAATCCAAAAGTTGCTCCTTATGGAGTAGCTGCTAAAGAAGTGCTTGAAAATTTAAATTTAGACAAACTCTTTGAAGATAAAATTGTTTTAGGTGAAAATATCTCTGTGCCCGTTTTACATGTCGATAGCAATAATGCGGATTTGGGTATTGTGGCTTATTCTTTAGTATCTTCTATCAATCATCCCAAGGGCAAAGCTATTTTAATCGATCAAAAATACTTCACCCCTTTAAAACAAAGCTATGTCATCACAAGATACGCTAAAGATAAAAAATTAGCCTTTGAATTTAGCGATTTTATCAGCTCACAAAAAGCAAAAGAAATCTTTAAAAAATACGGATTTGACACACCTTGAATATCTTAAATGGTAAGATTATAGAGCTTTTAAATGAGGGCGAGATTGTCATCGTTAAGATCAGTATTAAAGAGCATATTTTTAAAGTTTTAATGCTTGATCTTCATTCTTTGCAAGATCTTAAAATAGGTACAAAAATTCAAGTGCTTTTTAAAGAACACGAACTTGGCTTTGCTTTACCTCATTCTATTTTAAGTGTGGAAAATTCATTTCTAGCAAAGATTAAAAGTATTAAAAAAGGCAAAATGCTATATCATATCTTTTTTGATTTTGAGGGTGATGAAATTTCTAGCATTATCACTAAAGAAAAAGCCTTAGAGCTTAAGCTCGAAGAAGGACAAGAATGGCTTTGCTTTGTCAAGGAAAACGATATCATTTTAAAGGCTATTTATGGATAATGATTTTTTACAAACCCTTTATCTTACCTTTAAACTTGCATTTATCACTACCTTTATACTCTTTTTCATCGGAGTATTTTTAGCCTATCTTTTAAGCTTTGTGAAATTTCCTTTTAAAAGCTTGGTGCAAACCTTTGTAGCTTTGCCCTTGGTTTTGCCTCCAAGTGTTTTGGGATTTTATTTACTCATAAGCTTTTCACAAAACAGCTTTTTAGGACAATTTTTAAAAGAATATTTTAACCTTTCTTTGGTTTTTAGCTTTGAAGGTTTAGTATTTGCTTCTTTGATTTTTTCTCTGCCCTTTATGGTAAATCCTTTACAAAGTGCTTTTTCATCGATCAATCAAAACCTACTTGATGCTTCTTATGCTCTAGGAAAGGGTAAAATTTATACACTTTTTAGAGTGATTTTACCCAATTCTAAAGTAGGGATTTTTAGTGCTTGCGCGATGAGTTTTGCACACACCATCGGTGAATTTGGAGTGGTGATGATGATAGGTGGACACAAAAAAGGTGAAACTTTGGTCGCAAGTATCGCTATTTATGATGAGCTTGAAGTTTTAAACTATACCTTAGCGCATCAATACGCTTTTACTTTATTTGCGATTTCTTTTACCATACTCTTAAGTCTTTATTTTGTAAATAAAAAAATCGCTCTATAGGCCAATTTTATGATAAAAATCGATATAAAACTTCCCATTAACACAGCAAAAGGCAAGAAGCAACTAGAATTAAACACTTGCCTAAAAGCAAATGAAATCACTGCTATTTTTGGAGAAAGCGGTGCGGGAAAAACGACTCTACTTAAAATCATTGCAGGACTTATAAAACCTGAATTTGGGCGCATAGAAGTAGGAGATGAGCTTTGGCTTGATACCCAAAAAAATATCAATTTAGCCATACAAAAAAGAAAAATCGGCTTTGTTTTTCAAGATTATGCTCTTTTTCCAAATATGAGCGTAAAAGAAAACATTTCTTACGCTGCGACTTCAAAACAAAAAGTAGAAGAGCTTTTAAGCTTAATGAATTTAGAAAATTTAGCCAAAATTTATCCCAAAAATTTAAGCGGCGGACAAGCACAAAGAGTAGCTTTGGCAAGGGCTTTAGCAAGAGAGCCACAAATTTTACTTTTAGATGAGCCTTTGAGTGCATTAGACTTTAAAATGCGATCTTTTTTACAAGATGAGCTTGTGAAAATTTTACAACATTTTAAAATCACTACTTTATTGGTAAGTCACGATTTGGCTGAAATTTACAAATTAAGTCATAGAATTTTAGAGCTTAGTGATGGAAAAATCATCAAAGATGCAAGAACAAATGAATTTTTTACCTCATCAAATTTAAGTGCGAAACTGCGTTTAAGTGCGACTTTGCTTGAGATTAAAAAAAGTGATATTTTGATGATTTTTACCCTACTTTTAAATCAAGATATCGTTAAAATCACACTTAGTGAAGAGGAATTTTTAAGAACTTATAAAGATGTAAAAATCGGCGATACGCTTTTACTATCCATAAAAGCCTTTAACCCTATCATAGTAGGCAAACTTGATAAACAAAAGTAAAAAATTTAATTTTTCTATAGAAATTTTCCAAAATTGTAACCATTAAAACAATCCATTAATTAAATATATTTTGTTTTATCGTTTATTTACTATTTATGAAAATTTATATGCTAGTTTTTTGCTTACTATTTTATAGCTAAACGAGGTATTTTAAATGAGAAAAAGTATTCTTAGTTTTTTGGAAAAAAAAGGTAAAAATGAAAAAATAACCATGGTAAGTGCCTATGACTATCATAGTGCAAAAATTCTAGATAATTGCGATATAGATATCATATTGGTTGGAGATTCATTAGCTATGACAGTGCTTGGTATGCAAGATACTTTAAGTGTGACCATGGATGAAATGTTGATCTTTACCAAAGCTGTTTCTCGCGGAGCTAAAAAGTCTTTCGTACTTGCTGATATGCCTTTTATGTCTTATCAAAGTTCAGATCATGACGCTATCTTAAATGCCTCAAGATTTATCAAAGAAAGCCATGCAAATGGGGTAAAAGTGGAAGGGGGTATAGAAATCGCAAGTAAGATTAAATTGATTTCCCAATCAGGAATACCCGTCGTTGCTCACCTAGGTTTAACCCCACAAGCTGTAAATATGCTAGGTGGATATAGAGTTCAAGGTAAAGATTTGCAATCAGCTCAAAAAATCATAGATGATGCAAAAGCTGTGCAAGATGCGGGTGCTTGTATGTTAGTTTTAGAATGCGTGCCTGTAAAATTAGCACAAAAAATAAGCTCTATTTTAGAAATTCCAACAATCGGCATAGGTTCAGGTAAATACTGCGATGGACAAGTTTTAGTTTATCATGATCTTTTGGGTTTAAATAAAGATTTTAAAGCAAAATTTGTAAAGTATTTTGATAAAATTGACCCTCAAGTAGGAGTTGAAAAATATAGAGATGAAGTTAAAAGCGGTATTTTTCCTTCTGAAGAGCACAGCTTTGATTATTTAGATGATGAATTATTAGATAAATTATACTAAGGATACAAATATGGAAGTTATTACTTCTGTCAAAGAAGCAAAACAAATTACAAAAAATTGGAAATCACATAATCTTAGTATAGGCTATGTTCCAACCATGGGTTTTTTGCACGATGGGCATTTAAGTTTAATCAAAAATGCCAAAACACAAGATAAAGTTATAGTAAGTATCTTTGTAAATCCTATGCAATTTGGGCCTAATGAAGATTTTTCTAGTTATCCAAGAGATTTAGAACGCGACATTAAAATGTGTCAAGATAATGGCGTTGATATGGTTTTTATCCCCGATGCAGCTCAAATGTATCTTAAGAATTTTAGCACCTATGTGGATATGAACACGATCACGGATAAACTTTGTGGAGCTAAAAGACCGGGACATTTTAGAGGCGTTTGCACAGTTTTGGCTAAATTTTTTAATATCCTAAACCCTGACATAGTCTATATGGGGCAAAAAGACGCGCAGCAATGCGTAGTCGTTAGGCATATGGTTGATGATTTAAATTTTGATTTAAAAATTCAAATTTGTCCTATCATTAGAGAAGAAGATGGCTTAGCTAAAAGCTCTAGAAATGTATATCTTAGCGAAGAAGAAAGAAAAGCGTCACTAGCTATATCTCAAAGCATTTTTTTAGCTGAAAAATTAGTCCAAGAAGGAGAAAAAGATACTTCCAAAATTATCCAAGCTATGAAAGATATTTTAGAAAAAGAAAAATTAATCAAAATCGATTATATAGAATTAGTTGATTTTAACACTATGGAAAATATTGAAAATATCGCCGATAATGTTTTAGGAGCAGTGGCTGCTTTTGTTGGAAAAACAAGACTCATTGATAATTTTTTAGTACAAGGATTAAAATGAACATTACTTTACTCAAATCAAAAATACACCGCGCAAGCGTAACAGAAGCTAGGCTTGATTATGTAGGGAGTATAAGCATAGATGAAAAATTATTGCAAGCGAGTGGAATTTTAGAATACGAAAAAGTTCAAGTAGTTAATGTCAATAATGGCGCTAGATTTGAAACCTACACCATCGCTACGCAAGAAGAAGGGGTTGTATGCTTAAATGGTGCTGCGGCTCGTCTTGCTGAAGTGGGAGATAAAATTATCATCATGTCTTATGCTGATTTTAACGAAGAAGAAGCAAAAACATTTAAACCAAAAGTTGTCTTTGTAGATGAAAATAACACTGCTACAAAAATAACAAATTATGAAAAACACGGAGCTATTTTCTAATATCTAACTATTTTTTGTAATTTTTTCTATCTTAGATAAATTCATTTATCTAAGATAGATATTTAAATTTCAACCTTATCTAGCAAGAACTTTTCTTAATGCTAAACTTGCTAAAGCTAAACCAAAAGATGCAGTCACACCCATAAAAGATCCAAGATCTTTACAATGCGCTTCCTCATCTGAAAAAACCACATCAAAATTTCCTTTAAAACCTGATTTTCTAAGCTCGTAACGAAATTTTTTTGCTAAAGCATCTCCGTGGGTTTTAAATATACTTGTAGTTTTTATACGCGTAGGATCAAGCTTTCTAGCCCCACCCGTAGAAGAGATAAAAATTTGACGCTTAAAATCGATCAAATTAGCAAGTGCTACTTTTGCAGGGATATCATCAATCGCATCGACGATTAAATCAAATTCGCTTAAATCAAAATTTGCTAAAAATTCATTATCTATTTTACTTACTATACCCTTAGCATTGTAAATTCTAGCAAAAACCTTAGCTTTTTCTTCGCCTAAATTTTCACTATGAATTTGGCGGTTTTGATTGGTGATTTCAAATTTATCCGCATCGATTAAAGTAAGATTTTGAAAACCGCTACGATAAAGTGCATCCACGCACATTCCACCTACTCCGCCAAGTCCACATACGAGTACTTTGGTTTGTGAAATTTTATCGAAATTTTCATCGCTTACTAGCCATTTTATACGCGTAAATCTATCATTCATTATTTGCCTTTAACCATTTTTTTACTTTTTTCATTTTGTCATAAGCGCTTAAATCAAGCATTATAGGGGTTATAGTCACATAACCTTTTTTTAATAAAGCTATATCGCTATCTTTCTCATCCTCAAAATCCAAATTTGCTGCTGCTAGCCAATAATACTCCATCCCGCGCGGATTGATATTTGAATGCGCCTCAAAATTATACACTCGCTTGCCTGCTTTACAAATTTTAATGCCTTTTATATTAGATTTTGCTGGAAAATTAATATTTAAAAATTCTTTTTTTCCTAAAGGAAAGCCTTTATCAAAGATATTTTGAACGATTTTTTTAGTGACTTTTAAAGCGTTTTTAAAATCAAGCTCTTTTTCGCTTTTTTTATAAAATTGCGAAAGAGCTATAGCAGGAATTCCTTGCAAAACTGCTTCCATAGCGCCTGCACAAGTACCTGAATATGTGATATCTTCACCCACATTTGCACCCTTGTTAATCCCACTTATTACAAGATCAGGCAAACGCGTTTTATAAAGCGCATGAAGAGCAAGATAAACGCAATCTGCAGGAGTTCCATCATCAAGCTTGTAAAATCTTTTTCCTACCTTGATAAAACGCAAAGGTTTTGTAAGGGTTATAGAATGTGAACAAGCTGATTTTTCAGTAGCAGGTGCGACTATGGTAATTTTTGCTTTAAATTCTTTTTTTAGCATTTTAATGAGTTTTCTAAGTCCCTCACTTTCAAAACCATCATCATTGGTAATAAGAATTTCTTTCATTGCTCTTCCTTGCAAAAGATAAAATTGGGATTGTAGCATATTTTTTTAAAAGCTTTGTAATGCAAATTTTAATTTCAAAATATTAATTTTTAGCACCATTTTAATTATATTTTTATTTAATATCAATTAATATATTTGTGTGACAATTTAAAAAGGAGGGATGGGTATGTTTGATTTTTTCAAACCAAAAGCAAAGTCTGTAAAATTTCCCAAAGAAGAAATTTTACCTAGATACTACAAGATGAGAACTTGGAGTTTAAGTGGAATTTTTATAGGATACATGGGATATTATCTCGTGCGAAATAATATCACTCTTTCAACTCCATTTATACAAAATCAACTCGAACTTAGCAAATCAGATATCGGAACAATCACAGGTTCTATGCTCATAGCCTATGGGATCAGCAAAGGTGCGATGAGTGTACTTAGTGATAAGGCTGATCCTAGAAAATATATGGCTTTAGGGCTTATTTTATGTGCTCTTATAAATGTTTTACTGGGTTTTTCAAATTCTTTTTATGCTTATGTGGGCTTTGTTATCGCACTTGGAGTGTTTCAAGGTATGGGTGTTGGCCCTTCTTTTATCACTTTGGCAAATTGGTATCCTAAAAAAGAACGGGGAATTTACACGGCCATTTGGAATATCTCGCACAATTTAGGAGGAGGTATAATCGCTCCTATAGTATCGCTTTCTGGATTTGCTTTAGCAGCATTTTTAGGCGTAAGCTTAGCAGATTTTAATGAAACGCATTGGCATATCAATCATTTTTATGTTCCTGCGCTTTGTGCAATTTTAATCAGTCTTTATGTACTTTATGCAGTCAAAGGAAGTCCTAAAAATGAAGGTTTGGTTGATATTGGCGAAATCAATGAAATGAGAGGTATTAAAACCGAAGAAATCAAAGCTGTAGAAAGTCCAAATTTAAGTAGTCTTGAAATTTTTTATCGCTATGTGCTTAGAAATAAAAATGCTTGGTATGTAGCTTGGATGGATACTTTTGTTTATATGGTACGCTTTGGGCTTATTTCTTGGCTTCCTATTTATCTGCTTGAAACAAAAGGCTTTAGCAAAGAGCAAATGGGCATTGCATTTTGGCTTTTTGAGTGGGCTGCTATACCTTCTACCTTGCTTGCAGGATATATTTCAGATAAAATCTTTAAAGGCTATAGAATGCCTCCTGCGATTGCAGCTATGGCGATCATTTTCTTTATGATTATCGGATATTTTAGCTCGAGCAATCTTTATATGGTGATTTTCTTTGCAGCTATGGCAGGATGTTTGATCTATATACCACAATTTTTAGCAAGCGTTCAAACGATGGAAGTTGTTCCTGCTTTTGCAGTAGGATCTTGTGTAGGACTTCGTGGTTTTATGAGTTATGTAGTGGGTGCTTCACTTGGAACAAAGGCCATAGGCTGGGCTGTAGATTATTATGGTAGTTGGAATGCCGGACTTATAATGCTCCTAAGCGCTTGCATACTTTGCATACTTTGTGCTATCTTATGCCATTTTAGTGCAAAAAATAAATATCAATAAATCAAAAGTCTTGCTTTAAATATCAAGCAAAATCCAAATACACCATGACTAAAAAGAATGCTTTTTAGTCATGAATTCATTTTAATCAATATCTATAATTTTATTAATTTAGAATTTAACTATCAATTATAAAAATTACATTTAAGTGGTAAAGTAAATTTAAATATATGTTAATATATCAAAAATCAAACAAGGAGGATATATGCAAAAAATAAAATTTAGCATAATGTTTTTGATTGTGACAATCATTTTTTCAGCTTGCTCTTCAAAAGAACAACAAATCAACCCCTTAGGAAGATCCTATGGTAAATTTAGCGATAACGATCCTTTAAAGCTTGGCTCAAAACCCACACCCCCTGTTAAACAAAATACACCAAGCTTAGTGGAAGGTAAAAAATTTCCTGCCATACCGCTTGTCCCACCTGTAATCACTCCTAATACTTTTAGAGGAGATAACGCTGTCAAAGGACCTTTGCCAAGGCTAAAATCTCCAAATGAATTTGCTTCAAATGCTTTATACGAAAACACAGGTATGGTAAGTGATTTTGTCACTATTATGAATCCTAATGGAGCATCTTTAACAATCTGGGCTTTAAATCCTGGCAATTGGATATGGGGATATAGTTTATTTGCTAGTAGACCTTTTGGAGATGCAAGAGCTTGGCAGCTCATTGAATTTCCAAACAATACTGTAATGATTAAAAATGCAAAAACATTTACTTGCTTAAATGCCTATAGAAATGGCATCGTTCATTATCCTTGCGATCAAACAAACTTCGCGCAATTTTGGAGACTTTACCCGATGACTAATGGAGCCTATCAAATTCAAAATTTTGCCACTCAACAATGTATACAAACACCTGTTTCAAATGTAATGGAAGAATTTAATTTGAGCTTTTACAATATTTATTTAACCGATTGTTTGAAAGAAAAAGAAAAGAATTTGGATAGACAGTGGTATATAGGTGCTCCTATTTAATTTTTTCGCTATGAAAGGAAGATAATGAAAAAAATAGTATTTTTGATTTTAAGTTTTAATGTATTATTTGCCGCTTTAGAAAATTACAATACCGGAACTTGGAATTTGCAAGGCTCATCGGCTGCAACTGAAAGTAAATGGAATGTTAGCATAAGACAGCTCATAACCGGTGCAAATCCTATGGATGTTTTAGCTGTTCAAGAAGCGGGGGTTTTACCTAGTACAGCTATGATGACTCCTAGGCAAGTGCAACCCGTGGGCGTGGGTATTCCTATACATGAATACATATGGAATTTAGGCTCTGTATCAAGACCTAGCTCTGTTTATATATATTATTCTAGAGTGGATGTAGGAGCAAATCGCGTGAATTTAGCTATCGTTAGCAGGGTGCAAGCAGATGAAGTTTTTGTTTTACCTCCTCCAACAGTTGCTTCAAGACCTATTATAGGCATACGCATAGGTAATGATGCTTTTTTCAATATACACGCTCTAGCAAGTGGGGGAAATGACGCAGGAGCCATTGTCGCTGCTGTGGATATGTTTTTTAGAAATAGACCTGATATTAATTGGATGATTTTAGGTGATTTTAACAGAGAATCAGGTGCCTTAGTAACCTTGCTAGATCCTGACTTAAGAGCGCGCACTCGCGTAGTTGTTCCGCCTTCTTCTACGCAAACGGGTGGAAGAACGATTGATTATGCTATCACTGGAAATTCCAACACTGCAACTTTATACAACCCGCCACCGATAGTTGCGATTTTGGCTTTAGCAGGACTAAGAACCTTTTTAGCTTCGGATCATTTTCCTGTAAATTTTAGAAGACCTTAGGAGTTTAAACATGAAAAAATTTTTTATTTTGTTTTTTGCCCTTTTAAGCTTTTTAAAAGCAGGGCCTAGCTTGGATGAATTAGCAGACTTTACCCCTATGTTTGCCATAAGATCTTTAGAAACGGGAATTTCTTTAAGTCCTTTTAGAAAAACTTCAAAAAGATTAGAAGATCAAAATTGGTTTTTAAAAGAGATCGTAGCAAACGATGAGCTAAAAGCTAAGGATATGCACTCTCAAGACTTACCCTTTGGCTATGTTCAATTTGTAAGCCCTAAAGGTAGCGATATATGCTTAGCTGTTTTAAGTGAAAAAAGTTTTGGTACAAAATCTTGCAAACAAGATTTACAAGATGGAGCAATGCAAACTATTTTTTCTATCATACCGATGACAAATGGTTCTATACAAATTAGATCTTTAATCAATGGCGGCAATCAATGCATGAGTACTTTTCCTGACTCTAGTATTGCCATAGAAAATCGCTTTGGTTTGGGAGGATGCCTTTTGGATCGTTCCATCGTAACCGAACTAAGCAAGCTTTTCTTTTTCTCTCCTGCTATAATCGAAGCAAGCGTGATCTACTGATATTTTTCTAACAAAACCAAGCTTTCATGGCTTGGTTTACAATAAGTTTTATATGTTAATTTTACTTCTTTATAAATCTTACATATCATCAAAAATAGTGTTTTATTAAATCCTTGATTTAGCTCAAGGATTTAATAAAATCAAACTCACTGCCATTACAGCCATTCCCAAAACGAGCCCATAAAGACTATCGTGGGCTTTATCATAAGTTTTTGCCGCAGGCAATAACTCATCAAAAGAGATAAACACCATGATCCCAGCGACTACAGCAAAGGTGATGGCTAAAGTAAGCTCATTCATGATAGGCAAGATCAAAAACGCTCCCACAATCGCTCCCATGGGCTCGGCTATACCCGAAAGTGCAGAGTAAATAAAGGCTTTTTTCTTATCTTTTGTAGCATGATAAATCGGTAAAGAAACTGCCATTCCTTCAGGGATATTGTGTATAGCTACAGCTACGGCGATAGCCACACCAAAACTAAGATTATCAAGACTTGAGATAAAAGTCGCAAAACCCTCGGGAAAATTATGTATCGCTATGGCAAGCGCAGTAAATATACCCGTTCTTTTCAATGCCTTTACATTGATCTTTTTTAAAGGCTCGCCTGCATGAAAAGCGGGTGCTTTTTCATTTTTTTGAGGCAAAGGGCAAATTTTAAGCTCGCTTAGATCTTCTTTAGGATCGTGAGGATTGACATCTTCAGGGATAAATTTATCGATGATGGCTGATAAAAAAATTCCACCGAAAAAACATAAAAGTGCTAAAAGCTCTCCATAACCTGAATGATAATATTTTTTAAAATCCACAAAAGCAGAAGGCAAAATTTCCATAAAAGAGATATATATCATCACTCCAGCAGAAAAACCAAGGCCAAAAGAAAGAATTCTAAGATTATCATTTCTGCTAAAAAATGCTATCACAGAACCAATAGCGGTTGAAAGTCCGGCAAGGATGGTCAAAGCCATCGCTACTAAAATTTGATCTAATGTAAATTCCATAAAAATATTATAGCAAAAAATAATTAAATAAATTTTATCTAATGATAATTTTTATCAATAATATTTGATTTAAAAAATAAAAATTGACAAATACTAAGTGAAATTTAGATATCATTTTATTTTTAAAAATTTATAGAGAGTAGCAATGAAAAATCTTTTAGTATGCGCCTTAGAACCTTCGGCAAACCTACATTTAAAAGAAGTTTTAAAAGCTTATAAAGAAGAATTTGGCGAATTTAAACTTTATGGAATTTATGATGAAAATTTATGCAAAGAATTTGCCTTAAATTCTAAGCCACTTTATAGCTCGCATGAATTTAGTGCTATGGGTTTTGTAGAAATTTTGCCTTTGATTTTTAAAGCAAAAAAAGCGATCAAAGAATTAGTAAATCTAACTTTAAGCCAAACAATGGACGCGGTTTTATGTATCGATTCTCCCGCTTTTAATATCCCTTTTGCCAAGGCTTTAAAAAAAGCAAATTCAAAAACAAAAAGAATTTATTATATCTTGCCTCAAGTTTGGGCTTGGAAAAAAGGGCGTATTCCTGTTATAGAGAGCCATTTTGATGTTTTAGCCTCTATCTTGCCTTTTGATGAGCAATTTTTTAGTAAAAGCATATATGTAGGACATCCTCTTTTGGATGAAATCAAAGATTTTAAAAATGAAAACGATATTAAAATTTTACTTAACAAAAATGAAAGCGAAAAGACTATAGCATTTTTACCAGGCTCAAGACGCAGTGAAATCAAGCGTTTAATGCCTGTTTTTAGAGAATTATCACGCAAATTTAAAGGAGAAAAAATCCTTTGCGTGCCACCTTTTAATCTTAAAAAATTGGAAATTTATGGCGATATAAAGGATTTTAAAATACAAAGCAATACACCTCAAGTACTTAAAAAAGCTGATTTTGCTTTTATTTGCAGTGGGACTGCTACCCTAGAAGCAGCTTTGGTAGGAACTCCTTTTGTGCTGGCTTATAAAGCAAAGGCTATTGATATATTTATCGCAAGACTTTTTGTAAAGTTAAAACACATTGGACTTGCAAATATTTTTTGTAATTTTGCTGGAAAAGAAGCTTTAAACCCTGAATTTTTACAAGAACACGTCAATGTTTTAAACCTTTATGAAGCTTATAATAAATATGATTATAAGGCATTTTTTGATAAAGTGCATTTTCTAAAAGAATATTTAAAATTTGGAAGTGCGAAAAATCTCGCTAAAATATTAAATCAATAATAATTAAGGATATATAAATGCAAAAAGAACCGATGAGCCAATTTGGCTATGATAAATTAAGCGCTGAATTAAAAGATTTAAAAGACAACCAACGCCCTGCTGTTGTGATAGAAATCGACACCGCAAGAAGTCATGGCGACTTAAAAGAAAATGCAGAATACCACGCTGCAAGAGAAAAACAAGCCTTGATAGAAAGTCGTATCGCAGAACTTGGCGATTTAATCGCAAGAGCACAGATAATCGATCCTTCGAGCTATGAGCACGATAGTGTTAAATTTGGATCTTCTGTGGTGATTATGGACTTAGACACCGAAAAAGAAAACAAATATACCCTAGTAGGTACTTGTGAAGGGGATTTAGATAAGGGTTATATTTCTATTGCTTCGCCTATTGCAAAAGCTATGCTTGGTAAAAAAGAAGGAGATGAATTTAAAGTGCGTTTGCCAAAAGGAGAAAGCGAATTTGAAATCATTTCTATCAGCTACGAACCTTTAAAATTTTAAGGATAAAAAATTTTATTACAAAATGGAGCGATTTTAATCGCAGATGCTCATGAAAATGATAAAAGAAGAGGTTTTTGGGAGTTTTTACAAGCTTTAAAAAAAGGCGAAATTACCACACCTCAACTCATTTTAATGGGGGATATTTTTGATTTGCTTATAGGTGAAATCTCTGCTACGCATGAATTTGCAAAACCCTATATTAAACTTCTTGAAGAACTCGCTTTAAAAATGGAAATTATTTATCTTGAGGGAAATCATGATTTTAATCTTGCCCGTTTTTTTCAAAGGGTTAAAATTTTTAGCCTACAAGAACAACCTTTAAAACTTAATTTGCATACAAGTAAAGGTAAAAATACCAATTTTAAAAATTCTTTTATAACTTTAGCTCACGGAGATATTTTTTTATCTCCGTGTTTGCAATTTACCCTTAAAAGCTTAAGAAATCATTACTTGCTAGTCTTTTTAAATTTTTTAAATCAAATAAGTTCAAATTCTATTTCAAATAAAATTCTTAAAAACCAAAACAAAAAAAATCTTTTTTATAAAATTGAAAATTTTAAAAATTTAGCCAAAGAAAGATATGAAAAATATGGAAATTTAGGCTTTTGGGTATGCGAAGGACATTATCATCAAAATCTAATATTGGATGAAAAAGATATTAAATATTTCAACTTAGCTAGTTTTGCATATGAGAGAAGTTTTTTTGTAGTAGAATGTTGTCAAGAAATCAAATTTCGAGAACAGAAATTGAGGGGTCAAAATGTTTGATGAAAATATCGTGAAAACGGGTTCAAATGAAATGGAGCTTGTCGATTTCCGTATCTTTAAGCAAGGACACGATAAAGTCTATGAGGGAATTTATGGAGTAAATGTCTCTAAAGTTAGAGAAATTATCAAAATTCCAAGCCTCACAGAACTTCCAGGTGTGCCTGACTACATCGAAGGAATTTTCGATCTTCGAGGTGTGGTTATACCGGTAGTAAATCTTGCTAAATGGATGCAAATCACCGAGCCAGAAAGCACTATGCTAAAACCTAGAGTTATCATTACTGAATTTAGCAATATTCTTATAGGCTTTATAGTTCATGAAGCTAAAAGAATTCGCCGTATCAATTGGAAAGATATAGAGCCAGCTACTTTCTCTACAGGTTCAGGTGCTTTAGATAAAGGAAAGATTACAGGTGTCACTCGCATAGAGAATGACGAAGTTCTTTTAATACTTGATTTAGAAAGCGTTGTTGAAGATTTAGGAATTTATTCTCCTAAAACTGATATAGACTTCAAAGTTGAAAAATTCAGCGGAACAGCACTGATTTTAGATGATAGTATGACAGCTAGAAAACGTGTTAAAGAAATGATGCATCAAATGGGCTTTCAAGTGGTTGAAGCCAAAGATGGCGTTGAAGGTTTAAATAAGCTTGAAGAACTTAGCCAAGCTTATGGAGAGAATTTAAACTCAGTATTAAAAATTATTGTTAGCGATGTTGAAATGCCTCAAATGGATGGATTCCATTTTGCTGCACGCATCAAAGAAGATGCTAGATTTAAAGATATTCCTATAGTCTTTAACTCATCTTTATCTAATGAATTTATGAATGAAAAAGGTGTTCGTGAAGCCGGTGGTGAAAGCTATTTGGTTAAATTTAATGCAAGTGATTTCTTTAATGAAATTGCTAAAGTCATGAAAAAACACCAATCTCAAGAACAGGGGTAAAATATGGAAGATATGCAAGAAATACTTGAAGACTTTTTGGTTGAAGCTTTTGAGCTAGTTGAGCAAATCGACCATGATTTAGTGGAACTTGAATCAAATCCGGAAGATCTAGAACTATTAAACAGAATTTTCCGTGTAGCACATACTGTGAAAGGTTCTTCAAGCTTTTTAAATTTTGATGTTTTAACAAAATTAACACATCATATGGAAGATGTTTTAAACAAAGCAAGACATGGGGAATTAAAAATTACTCCAGATATCATGGATGTTGTTTTAGAATCCATCGATAGAATGAAAACCTTGCTTAATTCTATACGCGATAACGGCAACGATACAGCTATAGGAATGGATATAGGACCAATTTGTGCAAGATTAACAGCTATATCAGAAGGAGAAGCTCCAAGTAGTGCTGAATCAAACGAAGCACCTGTAGAAGCTCCTAAAGAAGAAGAGCCAGCTCCTGCGCCAGAACCTGAAGTTGATGTTAATCAATTGAGCGATTCTGAAGTTGAAGCTGAGATAGAAAGACTATTAAAAGTTAGAAAAGCAGAAGATCAAGCGCGTCGTGCTCAGAAAAAACAAAATCCTAAGCCAGCAGCGACTCCTAAGCCAGCAGCAGCTGCACCAAAAGCTGAGGGTGGAGAGAAAAAAGTTCCTGCTAGTGGAGGCGGTGGAGGCGGTATGGATCAAACCATACGCGTTGAAGTAAAAAGACTAGATCATCTGATGAATCTTATCGGTGAGCTTGTTTTGGGCAAAAACCGCCTACTTAAAATTTATGATGATGTTGAAGAACGCTATGAGGGTGAAAAATTCCTTGAAGAATTAAATCAAGTTGTGAGTCAATTAAGTATCATTACAACAGATGTGCAACTTGCGGTTATGAAAACAAGAATGCAACCGATTGCAAAAGTTTTCAACAAATTCCCAAGAGTTGTGCGTGATTTAAGCCGTGAGCTTGGTAAGCAAATAGAGCTTGAAATTACAGGGGAAGAAACCGAACTTGATAAATCTATCGTGGAAGAAATCGGCGATCCTATCATGCACATGATTAGAAACTCGTGTGATCACGGTGTTGAAGATCCGGCAACGCGTGCTGCTAACGGTAAACCTGAAAAAGGTATCGTACAGCTTAAAGCTTATAACGAAGGAAATCATATCGTTGTAGAAATTACCGATGATGGTAAAGGACTTGATCCAAATGGCTTGAAAGTTAAAGCTATAGAAAAGAATTTGATCACTGAAAGAGAAGCAGATCAAATGACTGATAAAGAAGCTTTTGCATTGATTTTCAAACCAGGTTTTTCAACCGCAGCAAAAGTTACCAATGTTTCAGGTCGTGGCGTTGGAATGGATGTTGTTAAGACTAATATTGAAAAACTCAACGGGGTGATTGAAATCGATAGTGAATTAGGTAAAGGAAGTTCATTTAAGCTTAAAATTCCTCTTACTTTGGCTATCATCCAGTCCTTGCTCGTTGGAACTCAAGAAGAATATTACGCGATTCCTCTTGCAAGCGTTCTTGAAACAGTTAGAGTGCCAATCGATGATATTTATACTATCGAAGGTAAAAATGTACTACGCCTTAGAGATGAAGTACTTTCTCTTGTAAGACTTTCGGATGTATTTGGAGTTAAGCAAGTACTTGAAAGTGGAGATCAAACCTATGTGGTAGTTATCGGCGTAGCAGAAAGCAAGCTAGGTATTATTGTTGATACTCTTGTAGGACAAGAAGAAATCGTTATTAAATCTATGGGTGATTATTTGCAAAACATCCAAGGTATAGCAGGTGCTACTATCCGTGGTGATGGTAGAGTAACGCTTATCATAGATGTAGGCGCTATGATGGATATGGCAAAAGAAATAAAAGTAGACATCAAAGCTCAAATTGAATCAAGCGCTAAAAAGCCAAAAGAACAGCCAAGTGATTATAAAGTTTTAATCGTGGATGATTCTAAAATGGATAGAACTTTAATGCAAAAAGCTTTAGAAACACTAGGAGTTAGCTTGATCGAAGCTACTAACGGTGTTGAAGCATTAAATATCATAAAATCAGGTGAACATGATATTGATGCGATACTGATTGATATCGAGATGCCAAGAATGGATGGTTATACCTTAGCGGGCGAAATTAGAAAATATTCTAAATATCGCAATCTACCGCTTATTGCAGTTACCTCAAGGACAAGCAAAACCGATCGTCTAAGAGGGGTTGAAGTAGGTATGACAGAATACATTACCAAACCTTATTCTCCAGAATATTTGGAAAATGTGGTTAGAAAAAATTTGAAACTAGGATAAGAATATGAGTAATGAAAAATTAGAGCAAATATTGCAAAAACAACAAACTCAGATGGCTGGTCCTGAAGCTGATCAAAGAGAAGATGATATCATACAACTTGTAGGTTTTGTGGTAGGAGATGAGGAATATGCTATTCCGATTCTTAACATACAAGAAATCATCAAACCTATAGAATACACAAGGGTTCCAAGTGTTCCTGACTATGTTTTGGGTGTATTTAATATGCGTGGAAATGTTATGCCTTTAATTGACTTGGCACAGCGTTTCAATTTAGGGAGTTCTAAAATGACTCCTCAAACTCGCTATATTGTCTTAAGAGGCGAAACAAATGGAAGTGGAGTTGGAGGAAATGCAGGCTTCGTGATAGATAGATTAACCGAGGCTATCAAAATTCATAGAAACCGCATTGATCCGCCACCTGAAACTTTAGTAAAAGACAAAGGTATGATCTACGGTATAGGTAAAAGAGATGAAAATATCCTTACCATACTCAAAGTTGAAGCCCTACTTAAGCGTGAATTTTAATGATAAAACTTTGTGTTTTTGATTTTGATTCCACTTTGATGGATGGAGAAACTATCGACATACTGGCTAAGGCTTATGGCAAAGAAAAAGAAGTGGTTGATATCACTCATCGTGCTATGGCAGGCGAACTTGATTTTTTTGAGAGCCTGCAAGAACGCGTTAGCTTTCTAAAAGGAATGCCTTATGATCTTGTTCTCAAAATAGGACAAGATCTTCCATTGATGAATGGAGCTTATGAACTCACTGAATTTTTAAATTCTAAAAATATTTTTGTTGTTATTTTTAGTGGAGGTTTTCATGAAGGAATCGATCCTGCCATGAAAAAACTAAAAGTAAATTTAGGCTTTGCAAACTATCTACATCATAAAAATAATACTTTATCAGGACTAGTGGGTGGAGAAATGATGTTTTCAAATTCAAAAGGTTTAATGCTACAACGCCTTAAGAACTTTTTAAATTTGCAAACTCATGAAGTCATGTGTGTGGGCGATGGAGCAAACGATATTGCTATGTTTAATGAAAGCGGTTTAAAAATCGCATTTTGCGCTAAAGAAATTTTGCGCTCAAAAGCAGATATTTGCATAGACAACAAAGACTTAAAAGAAATAATAAAGGTAATATAAGATGAAAAAATTTTCTCTTTGGTGTGATTTTATAGAAAATAGTTTTTTAGATGATGATTTTTTAAATTTGTTATCGCGAGGAGTTAATGGAGCAACCTCAAATCCCGCTATTTTCAAAAATGCCATTTTAAACTCACCTATCTATAAAGAAAAGATAGCCAAATTAAAAGGAAAAAAAGCAAAAGAAATTTACGAAGAACTTGCTGTGGCTGATATACAAAAAGCAGCAGATAAACTTGCTCCTTTATATCACGCAGGAAATGACGGTTTTATAAGCCTTGAAATCGATCCGAGATTTTATGATAATACAAGCTTGAGTTTAGGTGAGGCAAAAAAACTTTATAGCGCCATTGGCAAAGACAATGTGATGATTAAAGTCCCAGCAACCAATGCTTCTTATGAAGTAATGTACGAATTGATGAAAAATGGTATCAGCGTAAATGCTACTTTGATTTTTTCTTTAGAACAAAGCCAAAAATGCTTTAATGCTTTAAATGCAGGTTTGGTTGAATTTAGAAAAAACAATACAGCCTTACAAGGAAAAAATGCTCACTTAAGAACCCCGCAAGCTGTGATAAGCATCTTTGTAAGTCGTTTCGATAGACTTTTAAATTCCAAAGCAAAAGAACAAAATCGTATAGGAATTTTAAATGCGAATTTAGCCTACAACAATATCATCTCCAAAAATGAACCTAATATCCGAGCTTTATTTGCAAGCACGGGTGTAAAAGGTGATGATTTGCCAAAAGATTATTATATCAAAGAACTTCTATTTGAAAACAGCATAAACACTGCTCCACTAGATGCTATCAATGCATTTAAAACCGAAATTGAATTTAAAAAACCTTTAATGAATTTTGAAATTTACACACAACTTAATGCTATCATTTCACAAAATGAAAGAGAAAAAGCTTGCGATGAATTACTAAAAGACGGCTTGGAGCAATTTTGCATAGCTTTTGAAGAAATTTTGCAAGCATTGAATTAACGAATTTTTTTAAGCTTCTTACGATGAAGTTTTATTATTTTTGATGGGGTATTTTCAAAAAATATCTCATCAACTACAACATCTGCAACACCTCTGGCCCAAAGCTCATCAAATTTTTGTCCGTGCTTGTTTGCAGAACTTGAATAAAAACAGCCCTTTTTTTCTAAAAATTGTGCATGTTTACACTCTTTGACGATTCTTATTGCTTGATTGTTTGGATAAATAAAAGTTGTTTTTTTAGCACGACGCACTAAATTTTTAAATTGATTTGGAACTCTTACGATTTTTTTTAACTCACTGAATTTTGCAGAGGTGATCAAGCAGGGCTGATCTTTAGCCCTGCCTTTTAAAACATTGATTTCTTCTAAATTTTTACTTAAAAATCCTGCTGTAGTATCTGTTTGCGCTAGATAAATCAAGCTTTTAGATACTCCTGCAAGCTCTTAACTTCTAAATAGCTTTTGCTTTGTATCGCTTTAATCGATTTTGCACCTGCAAAAGCTGAACGCAAATTTGTAAAATAAGGGATTTTGAAACGGATAATATTCTCACGAATTTTCTTTGTATCCCCTGCAAAGGTATGACTATCACTTGTATTAATCACTAACTGAATTTCTCCATTTTTTAGCTTATCTTCCACATTTGGACGCCCTTCTGAAATCTTATGCACAAGCTCGCACTCAAAGCCATTTTCTACAATTTCCTTGCAAGTTCCACTTGTAGCCATTAGTTTAAAACCTAACTTAGAGTATTCACTTGCAAGTTTTTTAGCATATTTTTTATCTTTTTCCTTTAAAGAGATAAACACTACGCCATTTTCAGGCAAATGATTAAAAGATGAAATTTGGCTTTTTGCATAAGAATTAGCAAAATCCTTACTTATACCCATAACCTCACCTGTTGATCTCATCTCAGGTCCTAACTCTAAATCGCTTCCGCTAAGCTTAGCAAAAGGGAATACCGCTTCTTTTACACTGATATATTTTGAAAGCTTAGGACGCAAAATCGTATTATCAAAATTCACCACACCAAAAGTATCATAAAATTTTAAAGCTTCTTTTAGATTTCCTTGCCACATCACGCGCGTTGCAACTTTTGCTAAAGGTATACCTGTAGCTTTACTTACAAAAGGCACAGTACGACTTGCTCTAGGATTTACTTCTATCATATAAAGTTCGTTATTGTAAATTGCAAATTGTATATTTAAAAGTCCTACAACACCTAAATTTAAAGCAATATTAGCAGTTTTTTGTATGATTTGTTCTTGCATTTTTTCATCGATATTGCAAGGTGGCAAAGAACATGCGCTATCACCTGAATGAATTCCCGCTTCTTCGATATGCTCCATAATCCCTGCTACATAAACATCTTTACCATCGCTGATAGCATCAACATCGATTTCAGTCGCATTATCCAAATACTGATCGATCAAAACAGGACTTTTATCACTTACATCCACAGCTTCTTGCATGTAAAGTCTAAGTTCACTCTCATCATTAACCACACGCATAGCTCTTCCGCCTAAAACATAACTTGGTCTTACAAGCACAGGATAACCTATCTCACTTGCTTTTAAAACTGCTTCTTCTACGCTTGTAGCGGTAGAATTTTTAGGCTGATTAATACCAAGTTTTGTGATAAATTCGGCAAATTTCTTTCTATCTTCTGCCATATCGATCACTCTTGCGCTTGTGCCTATGATTTTAGCCCCAAAAGCACTCAAGCGTTTGGCAAATTTAAGCGGAGTTTGACCACCAAAATGTACTATAACTCCATCTGGCTTTTCGCGTTCAATTACACCACGCAAATGCTCAAAATCAATAGGTTCGAAATACAAAATATCACTCGTATCATAATCCGTTGAAACAGTTTCTGGATTGCAATTATACATAATAGTTTTTACACCCAAATCCTTTAATGCAAAAGAAGCATGCACACAAGCATAGTCAAATTCGATTCCTTGTCCTATACGATTTGGCCCCCCACCTATAATCATCACTTTTTTTTCTTTTTTATCTCTTGCTTCATTTTTGCTTTGAGTAAGCTCGCTCACATTGATACTCGAATAAAGATAAGGAGTTAAAGCTTCAAATTCTCCCGCACAAGTATCCACTTCGCTAAATTCTGCTATGATTTTTTGCTTCATTCTTGCATAATAAATGTCATTTTGACTTAATTCTAAATTATCTTTTAGATTCACAAGCAAAGCGATCATCTTGTCTGAAAAACCCATAGTTTTTGCTTTTCTTAAAAGGGTTTTGTTATGCAAGATATCCATATCAATTTGCTCTTCAAAATCCACAATTTCTTTAATTTGGGATAAAAACCAAGGATCGATTTTACAAAGCTCATAAAGCTCTTTTACATCAAAACCTTCCCTAAAAGCTTGTGCTACATAAAGTAAACGCTTTTCGTTAGCATTGCGAATTTTAAAGATAAGATCGTTTTTATCTTCAAATTTCACTCTATCAAAACCACTTAAATTTCTTTCCAAAGAACAAAGTGCCTTTTGTATACTTTCTTTAAAAGTTCGGCCAATAGCCATTACTTCACCCACGCTTTTCATCGCTGTACCTAAAGTTGTATTGGCTCCTGGGAATTTCTCAAAAGTAAAGCGAGGAATTTTTGTAACAATATAATCAATCACAGGTTCAAAACTAGCAGGAGTACCTGTAATATCATTTTTTATCTCATCTAAGCTAAATCCAATTGCCAAAAGTGTTGCAACCTTTGCTATAGGATAACCCGTTGCTTTAGAAGCTAGGGCGCTTGATCTTGAAACCCTTGGATTCATTTCAATAACTATCATTCTACCATTTGTTGGATTGACAGCAAATTGTACATTTGATCCGCCAGTATCAACACCTATTTCACGCAAAATGGCAAAAGAGGCATTACGCATGACTTGGTATTCTTTATCAGTTAAGGTAAGAGCAGGTGCGACTGTAATACTATCTCCTGTATGCACTCCCATAGGATCGAGGTTTTCTATACTACATACGATAATACAGTTATCATTTTTATCGCGAATAACCTCCATTTCATACTCTTTCCATCCAAGCAAACTTTCTTCGATAAGAATTTCATGGATTGGCGAAAGTGCTAAAGCAGCATTAGCAAGTTCTTTAAATTCATCCATATTATAAACCACACCGCTTCCTGCACCACCTAAGGTATAAGAAGCACGGATCATTAAAGGAAAGCCGATTTCATCTACGGCTTTTAAAGCTTCATCATAATTATACGCGTACATAGATTTTGGCAAATCCATGCCGATTTTTTTCATACATTCTTTAAAAACTTGACGATCTTCGCCTTTTTTAATCGCCTCAGGGTTTGCACCCAAAAATTTCACATCACCCAAAAGCCCACTTTCATAAACTTCCATGGCCACATTAAGAGCTACTTGTCCACCCATGGTTGGCAAAATGGCATCGATTTTCTCTTTTTTAATAATGCTTAAAATACTTTCCTTAGTTACAGGCTCTATATAAGTAGCATCAGCAAATTCAGGATCAGTCATAATAGTTGCTGGATTAGAATTGATTAAAACTACACGATATCCTTGTTCTTTTAAGGTTTTTGCTGCTTGAGTTCCTGAATAATCAAATTCACAAGCTTGACCTATCACGATAGGACCACTTCCTATAAGTAAAATATTTTTAATATCTGTTCGTTTTGGCATGAATTTTCCTAAGAGCATAAATTTGGGCTGATTATAACAAATTTTAGTTTTACAAACTTTGAAATTTAAATATATTTTTTAAAAAATGAGCAAAAAATATCAGAGCAAGAAAGAATAATAATTTTTATAAAACAAGACTAAAACAGTCTTGTTTTATATTTTTAACCCAACCAAAAAAGATCAGTAAATTCGTTAAAATTCATTTGCTCTAAGCTTTTTTGATCTTCGCAAATTTGCATGATTTTTTCGCATTGTTTTGGACTTAAACGCGTAGCAAGATTGGCTTTAAATTTGGCGATTAAAAGAGGGATTCCTTCATTTCTGCGTCTTTTATGTCCTATAGGATACTCAACTTCGACTTTTTTTGTACTTGTGCCATCTTTAAAGAAAACTTGCACGGCATTAGCTATGCTTCTTTTATCGCTTTCTAAATACTCTTTTGTATAGCGATCATCGACTTCTACTTGCATTTTAGCTCTTAAAGCATCGATTCTTTCATCACTTGCAACACTATCTTCATAATCATCTGCATTCAAGCGCCCAAATATAAGTGGCACAGCAACCATATACTGGATACAATGATCCCTATCAGCAGGATTTGCAAGCTCACCTACTTTATTGATGATGCGATGGCCTGATTCTTGAGTTGTGATGATGATTTTTTCTATTTGATCCAAACGATCTTTTACCTCATCATGTAAAGCTAAAGCTGCTTCTACTGCGGTTTGTGCGTGAAATTCAGCTGGAAAAGAAATTTTAAATAAAACATTTTCCATTACATAAGAGCCAAATTCTTGAGGAATGATGAGTTTTTGTCCTTTCATTTTCACATCTTCATAGCCCCAAAATTTAGCACTTAAAGCTGAAGGATAACCCATCTCTCCTGTTTTAGCTTTTAAAGCAAGATCCACCCCGCGACTTGAAGCATCACCCGCTGCCCAACTTTTCCTACTGCCTGTATTTGGTGCGTGACGATAAGTTCTTAAAGCTCCACCATCAATAAAAGCATGAGAAATGGCATTGCGAATTTCTTCAAAATTACAACCCAAAAGCTTTGCAGCTACTGCAGTACTTGCTATCCTTACAAGTAAAACATGATCCATTCCTACTTTATTAAAGCAATTTTCAAGTGCCAAAACTCCTTGAATTTCATGAGCTTTTATCATGGCTTTTAGGACACATTTTACTTTTAAAGGCTCTTTTCCCTCAGAGATATTTTTACGACTTACATAATCAGCTACCGCCCAAATCGCACCCAAATTATCGCTTGGATGTCCCCATTCAGCCGCAAGCCATGTATCATTAAAATCAAGCCATCTTACCATAGCACCCACATTAAAAGCTCCACGGATTGGCTCTAATTGATAAGAAGTTCCAAACACTTTTGCGCCTAAAGGTCTAAATTCAGCCCCTTCAACACTTGGCCCTAAAAGCTTGGTGCAAGCAGGATATTTAAGCGCTAAAAGTCCACAACCTATAGTATCCATCAAACAATATCTAGCCGTTTCTAAAGCCAAATCACTTGTAATTTCAAATTCATCAGCATATTTTGCAATTTTTGTTAAAAGTTCATCAAATTCAGGGCGTTTTGCCTCTAAAATTCCCATATCACTCATTTTTTCTCCTTATCTGTCTTGAATTTTTACAAATTTTCTTGGTTCAACGCCTATATATTCGCTACTTGGGCGTATAAGCTTATTGTTTGCTCTTTGCTCTTTAATATGCGCACACCAACCACTTACGCGACTCATAATAAAAATCGGCGTAAAATACTCAGTTGGAATTCCCATAAAATGATAAGCTGATGCACTATAAAAATCTGCATTAGGTGGCAAACTTGGGCGTTTTTCTTTCATCAAAGCTTCTATGGCTTCACTGATTTTAAAAAGCAAATCATCGCCCCCTAAATGCTTACTCCAAACCTTAATAAGTGCATTTCTAGGATCACCTCCAAGTCCATAAACACGGTGACCAAAGCCCATTAAAAGCTCTTTATTTTCTAATTTTTCATTCACACCCTTAATAGCATCCTCAACACTTTTAAAACTTTCTATTAGGTGCATCGCTGCTTCATTTGCTCCTCCATGCAAAGGCCCTCTTAAAGCCCCAATAGCCGCCGCAACCGCACTAAAAATATCACTTTTTGTAGAAGCACAAATTCTAGCTGTAAAAGTTGAAGCATTAAATTCATGCTCTGCATAAAGGATTAATGAGCATTGCATAGCCTTGATAAAATCTTCTTTTGGAGCTTCAAGTTTTAATTTTTCCAAAAAATATCCCGCTATACTTGTTTGCTTAGAGTCAAAATCAATCTCTTTACCAAAATTCACATAATGATGCCAATAACAAAGCATGCTCGGTAAAATTCCCAAAAGTCTGATGATTTTTTCATCTTGATCGCTAAAATCCTCATTTTCACCCTCTAAAGCTCCCAATGCTGCAACAGCTGTTTGCATCAAATTCATAGGATGAACTTCTTTAGGTATAGCTTTTAAAACGTTTTTTAAATTTTCACTCAAAGCTCTTTGGGCAATGATTTTTTCTTTATAATTTTCCAATTCTTTTGCATTGGGTAATTCTCCAAACTGAAGCAAATAAGCTATTTCTTCAAATTCTGCATTTTGTGCTAACTCTTCTATACTATAGCCATAATAATTTAGTCCATTTCCAAGTCCACAAGTACAAATTGCACTTTGTCCTGCGATAACTCCTGCCAATCCACCCGTTTTTTTAGTTGCTTCACTTCTACTCATTTTGCACCCCTTTTAAACAATTCATCCAATTTTTGCTCATAAGAATAATAATCTAGCATTTCATAAAGCTCTTCTCTAGTTTGCATAATCTCAAGAACATCTTTTTGATGTCCATTTTTCAATATGCTTTCATAAACTTGCACTGCAGCTTTATTCATCGCACGATTTGCACTTAAAGGATAAAGCACCATAGATACTCCTGCTCTATTTAATTCTTCTTTGGTAAAATAAGGAGTCTTTCCAAATTCTGTGATATTTGCAAGAATTGGAACTTTTACATTTTTAACAAATTCTTCATATTCTTCCAAACTTGTAATAGCTTCAGCAAAAACCATTTCAGCTCCAGCCTCAACATATGCTAAAGCCCTTTCGATAGCTTTTTGCTGACCTTCAATTGCATGCGCATCCGTTCTTGCCATAATCACAAAATCAGGATCGATTTTTGCATCTACTGCTGCTTTAATACGATCACACATCTCTTCAGTGCTTACTAATTCTTTATTAGGACGATGTCCACACCTTTTTTGAGCCACTTGATCTTCAATATGAGTTGCCGCTGCACCCGCACGAATCAATTCTTTTATCGTTCTTGCAATATTAAAAGCACCTCCAAAACCCGTATCCGCATCAACCAATAAAGGTGTATCCACTCTAGAACAAATGCGTCTTACATCAATACATACTTCTTCAAGTGCAATAATCCCTAAATCAGGCAAGCCATAACTCGCACTTGCTACGCCGCTTCCTGAAAGATATAAAGCTTTATGACCTATTTTAGTAGCTTGTAAAGCACTATAAGCATTGACAGCTCCTACTATGGTCAAGGGTTTGCTTGTCTTTACTAATTCTTTAAATTTTTTTCCTGCACTCATTATTTCTCTCCTTTATTTTTTGGGTATCCTAAAGCATTGATAGCTTTTTCACAAGCTTTTAAAACATTACTATCTTCTATAGTAGCTGGAACATTTAAAGTCGAACCATCTGCTAATTCTTTTAAATTTTTGCGCAAAATTTTTCCACTCCTTGTCTTAGGCAAAGCGCTAACAACTGTGGCAATTTTAAATGAAGCCACAGCTCCAATTTCTTGGCGTACCAAAGCTACAACTCCTTCAACTATACCCCTATGATCTCGCTCTATGCCCTCTTTTAAAACTATAAAGCCCATAGGCACTTCACCTTTAAGTTCATCATTTACACCTATAACTGCACATTCTGCAACATCAGGATGTTTTGCTATGATCTCTTCCATCTCTCCAGTTGAAAGTCTGTGGCCTGCAACATTGATGATTCCATCCATTCTTCCTAAAACATATACATAGCCATCTTTGTCGATATAGCCCGTATCTCCTGTTAGATAATAGCCTGGGAATTGATCTAAATATCCCCTACGATATCTCTCATCATTTTCCCAAATTCCCATTAAACAAGCCGGAGGCAAAGGAAGTTTCAAACACAAAATTCCTTTTTTTCCTGCTCCAAGCTCTTGACCCTTTTCATCTAAAACCTTAAGATTAAATCCAGGCATAGGTTTTGTAGGGCTTCCTGCTTTAACAACTTGTGCTTCTAAGCCCAAAGGATTAGCCGCGATCGCCCAACCTGTTTCAGTTTGCCACCAATTATCAATTACAGGTTTTTTTGTAAGTTTTTCTATCCATTTAAGCGTATCGCTATCGCATCTTTCACCTGCTAAAAAAATAGATCTTAAACTGTCAAGATTAAACTTTTTGATCCATTCTCCTTTAGGATCTTCTTTTTTAATCGCCCTAAAAGCAGTAGGGGCTGAAAAAAGTACATTGACTTTATATTCTTCTATAATTCTCCAAAATGCTGAAGGATTAGGTGTTCTTACAGGTTTTCCCTCATAAACTATAGTTGTACATCCATTCATTAAAGGTGCGTAAACTATATAAGAATGTCCCACAACCCAACCTACATCAGAAGCGGTAAAAAAAACATCTCCTGCTTTAGCATTGTAGATATTATCCATCGACCATTTCATTGCTACAGAATGACCACCATTAGAACGAATAACTCCTTTTGGAGAACCTGTAGTACCCGAGGTATAGAGTATGTAAAGTGGATCTGTAGCTAAAACAGGCACAGGATCTACACCGCGAGTTTTTTCCTCTTCAAGCTCCCAGTCAATATCCCTCCAAGGAAGCATATTTGCTCTATATTGTGGGCGTTGCCAAATCAAACAAGTGGTGGGTTTATGAGTACATTTTTTAATCGCTTCATCTAAGATGGGTTTATATTCGATAATACTACTTACTTCTATCCCACAACTTGCACTGATAACCATTCTAGGCTTAGCATCTTCTATCCTAGTAGCAAGTTCATGCGCTGCAAAACCTCCAAATACAACACTATGAATAGCTCCAAGCCTTGCACAAGCAAGCATGGCTATAAGTGCTTCGGGTATCATTGGCATATAAATAACAACACGATCGCCTTTAACCACGCCCTTATTTGCTAAAATTCCAGCTACTTTTGCAACACGATCGCGAAGTTGCTTATAGGTATATTTTTTCTTTGTATCTGTAACAGGGGAATCATAAATCAATGCCAATTGATCACCCCTGCCATTGTGTATATGTAAATCAAGTGCATTATAACAAGTATTCATACACCCGCCAACAAACCATCTGTAATGCCCATCGCTATCATCAAGCACTCTATCCCATTCATTATACCAATGCACTTTTTTAGCTGCTTCAGCCCAAAATGCTTCAGGATTTTGAAGAGATTCTCGATAAGTCTGCTCATAAACAATACCCATAATCCATCCTTTCTTGTAAGTTGAATTTGCATTATAAAGTTTTTGATTGAAAAATAAAATGCCAATTTTTTGGCTTAATTGTGTGATTTTGTAGCTAAAAAAATAAATTTTGTATATTTTTTGAACAAAATTTTAATTTTTGTATGTATATTTACCTATATTTTTTAATAATTACAAAATATAAAAAATAATAAAAAAATATATTTGTATCAGAAAGTAACAAAAATAAATTTTAAGAGTAAAGCAATGTTAAATTCCAAAGATAGAACACAAGCAATTTTAGAAAAATCGGGCTTAAGTTTGAGCAAATTTGCAACAATTCTAGGTAAAGATCGCAGAACGCTTGCTAAATTTATAGAAAATGATACAGTAAAGGAACTTGATACTAAAAGTAAAGAAAAAATTTGTGAATTCTTTCGTTACCCTTTGAAAATATGGGATAGCAATGATAATGAATTTTACACACTCTTAAACCAAATAGAAAATAATGAGATTCGCATCATTGATGAGGGATATATCGGTGGATTAAAATACATTTTTGAAAATGAAAACGAAGGCTCACTTATATTGCATCCTGCTTTTCCAAATCCTGCTTATAGGGATTTTATCGTACCCTTGGTATATCAAAATAATGACAGCGAAGAAGCTCGGATGTATCGTATAAAAAGAGGTGAAAAAATGAGAGCGCATTCTTTTAATGCAAGCGAATGGTATTCCATCAAGTCTTTGCTCGAATTTTGTTTTTCTCCTATAGGAAATTTTTATACAAAAGAACAAAAAATTCAAATTTTAGAACTCATGATTAATACCTTTAAAGATAATCTTAATAAATCTTTATATTTTTTTGATTCTTATGATAAAAAAATTTATGGACTGGATATGTTTTATCTTTCTATCAACGCTAAGGAAAATACTATGTTTTTCAAAGCTCCTTTGGAAATGCTATTAGTCGAGATTAGAAACTCTACCTTAGTTCATAAAATTCACGAGCATTATACCCATGCAAAAAAATGCCCTGCTCATATTTTAGCTCAAGATGCATGTTTTATAATGGAAATTTTATTGCATTGCCTAAAAGAAAATTTAAACATTAAAGAAAGTTGTGAAATTTTAGATAAAAAGACTAGCTATGGAAGTTTATTTAAAAAAAGCCTAAGTATCGATCTATAAATTATCAACTACATAAAGATAGGCAGGGATATTGATACTAGCATAAGGTTTTACTTCGATACTTTGATACATATCTTCATCTTCGATTGCACTTACAATACCAACTGGAACATCTGAAAAAAAGATATTATCAAGGCCACTTGTTAAAATCTCATCCCCTATGTTAATCTTTGCCCATTTAGGTATAAATTTAACCTTCATTTTACCATCTTCGCCTTGAACAAGTCCGGGAGCTTTATTTTTACCCACATATACAGAAAAAACACATTGCTCATCACCTTGCAAAAGCGCCATAGCTCTACCTTCTTTATTGATTGCTATACCTATGGTATATCCTTTATAAATCAAACCCTTGTTTTTATTAGGAGAGACTTTAGCAAGATCAAGCCACAATCTCTTATAATCATTCAATCTTACATAAGAAATAGCTCTTGCTAAAGAAACTTGAGGTAAATATCTTGTTGAATTCTTATCTTCTAAGATATGATTGAGTTGATTTGCAAAGCTTGTAGTTAATACAGCTGCGTATTCAAGCTCTTGATTTCTTGCTTTTAATTGTTCAATCTGTTCTGCTTGATTGAAATGCTTGGAAAAAGATTCGGTGATAAAATCTTTAACTCCATAAATCTTTTCTAAAACTACATCATTTACCATGAGGGCATTTTTTTTTACTAAGCCTCCATAGTAAAACGATATAAAAACTAAAAAAATAAAATAAGGACAAATATAAGTTTATTCTTCATTCGTTAATTGTTGTAATAATGAAATTTCCTCCAAAGCTTTGCCTGTTCCTTTAGCTACAGCCAAAAGTGGCTCATCAGCGATATATACTGGCAAGCGAACGATTTCACTCAAATATTTATCAAGTCCTCGAATCAATGCTCCACCACCTGTTAAAACAACACCATTTTCTACTATATCACTTGCTAAATCAGGTGGCATCATCTCAAGCACCATTTTTAAGGCATCTGCTATCTCTTTTAAGTGCTCTCGCATTGCCTCTCTAACATCCTCACTTGTAAGCTCGATACGACTTAAAAGTCCACTCACTTGATCGCGTCCCTTTACAACCATAGAAAGTTCTTTAGGAAGTTGAATAGCTGAGCCTATGGTGATTTTAATTTCTTCACCTGTTCTCTCACCGATGATAAGATTGTATTTTTCTTTAACATAATTTACTATACTTGTATCAAGTTTATCACCCGCAGTACGGATAGACTTAGAAATAACAAGTCCGCCTAGCGAAATCACACCAATTTCAGTTGTTCCACCTCCTATATCAACAACCAAATTTCCCTTAGGTTCTTGTATAGGTAAATTTGCTCCAATAGCTGCTGCCATAGGCTCTTCTATCAAAAATACTTCTCTTGCGCCTGCACTTAAAGCACTTTCCCTAACAGCTTTTCTTTCAACTTGAGTTAAACCATAAGGAACTGAAATAATAATTCTAGGTCTTAAAAAACTTTTTCTACGATGCGTTTTTTCTATAAAATAACGAATCATTTTTTCTGTCATATCAAAATCAGCGATAACCCCATCTTTCATAGGACGAATAGCTTCGATATTTCCAGGAGTTTTACCAACCATATCTTTAGCTTCTTTTCCTACGGCTAAAATTTTAGCTCTAGAGCCATATCTTTCTCGCTCTACCGCTACAACGGAAGGTTCGTTGATAACTATACCCTTATCTTTTACTAAAACAAGAGTATTAGCTGTCCCTAAATCTATACCCATATCGCTTGAAAAAAATCCTATAAGTTGATCTAAAATCATTTTTATCCCTTTTTAGCTTATTTTCTTTTTGATTAATAACGCTTTTGCACCGTCTCTTACCACTTCTTTAGTGATAACAATATCATAATTTTTATACTCCGGTAGCTCAAACATTAAATCTACCATTATTTCTTCTATGATACTTCTAAGCCCTCTAGCTCCTGTTTTTCTTTCTAGGGCTAATTTTGCTATTTCTCTTAAGGCATCATCTTCAAATTTCAAATTCACACCATCAATAGCAAAAAGTTTTTGATATTGCTTTACGATAGCATTTTTTGGCTCGGTCAAAATTCTTACCATATCATCTTCATTAAGCTCGTTTAAAGAAGTTATAACATGCAAACGGCCTATAAGCTCAGGTATAAGACCAAAATGCACCAAATCATCAGGTTCTATCTTTTCAAGCAAGGCTTTACTATTTTCTTTTTCATTATCAAAAAAGCCCACAACCTTATCGCCTAATTTTCTCTTCAGTATGGTTTCTAAGCCATCAAATGCACCACCACACACAAATAAAATATTTGAAGTATCGATCTGAATAAAATCTTGATTAGGATGTTTTCTTCCGCCTTTTGGTGGAATATTAACCAAACTTCCTTCTATAATTTTAAGTAAAGCTTGTTGCACACCTTCTCCACTCACATCACGGGTGATAGAACGATTTTCGCTCATTCTAGCTATTTTATCAATCTCATCGATAAATACTATACCTTTTTGAGCTCTTTCTACATCTCCATCAGCAGCTTGTAAAAGACGGGTTAAAATATTTTCTACATCCTCGCCTACATAACCTGCTTCGGTTAAAGAAGTTGCATCACAAATTGCTATAGGTACATCCAAAAATTTAGCCAAAGTTTGAGCAAGTAATGTTTTTCCACTACCTGTAGGACCTATGAGAAGGATATTGGATTTAAAAAGCTCCACATCATCATCTTGAAGTTCTGATTTAAAAAGTCTTTTATAATGATTATAAACTCCCACGCTAAAAACTTTTTTAGCTCTATCTTGCCCTATTACATAACGATCCAAATAAGCTTTTAATTCTTTTGGAGTAATATCTTTAAAATCTACACCATGTTCGTGTTTTGGTTCTTTAAATTCTTTCTCTTCGCCATAAATAATACTATAAGCTCCCTCAACACAATACTCACAAATAAATGCATCATCATTTTCATTGGCCAAAATTCTTCTTTGTGAACTTTCCACTTCATTACAAAAACTGCATTTTCTAGGCATTATTTTTACCTCTATATACAGGAATTCCGCGCTTGGTTTCTAATATAAATTTGCACATTTTATTAATATTTTCACTTTCATTATTTTCTAATAACTTTTGAGCGTTTTCTTTTAAGTCCCCTTGTCTAAATAAGAATTTAAAAGCTTTGCTGAGTCTATCTACTTCATCCTTATCAAATCGACGACGAATTCCTACTAAATTCAAACTTCTTATACTCGCACGATTTCCTTCAGCCAAGCAAAAAGGTACTATATCTTGTGAAAGCGCACTTGCACCTGCTATCATACAACCCTCGCCTACTTTAACAAACTGATGGATAGGAGTAAGACCGCCCACAACAGTAAAATCTCCCAATTCTACATGTCCTGCCAAAGTTGCATTATTGGCCAAGATAATATTATCCCCTAAAAGGCAATCATGTGCAATATGACAATACGCCATTATAAAAGCATTATCTCCTATACGAGTAAAACCATCGCCTTTAGCTGTACCCGAATTTATCGTAGCAAATTCCCTAATGGTAGAATTCTGCCCTATAATCACTCCGCTTTTTTGCTCGTCCTTATAAGATATATCTTGAGGAATATCACCCACTATAGCGTATGAAAATACACGAGAATGATCACCTATAGTAGTATCTGAAAGTATTCTTGCTCCTTGTTTGATAACAACCCCATTACCTATTTTAGCTTCTTTGCTTACATATGCATAAGCCTCAATGACAACATCATCGCCTAAAATAGCCCCATCTTCTATCACAGCACTAGGATGAATTCTTTTCACTTATTCTCTCTTATTTGTCTACTATCATGGCTTTAAGCTCTGCTTCTGCAACCAAATTTCCATCTACAAAAGCTTGGCCTTTAAAAATCCACATATTACCACGGTTTTTCACCACTTGCATTTCATAATCAAGTCTATCTCCAGGACGAACAGGATTTCTAAATTTAGCTCCATCAATACCTGTAAAATACACAACCTTACTTTTTGGATCTACCTTAGCATCCATACTTTCAAAAGCCAAAACTCCGCCTGTTTGCGCCATACCTTCTAAAATCAAAACTCCAGGATAAATAGGATGACCTGGAAAATGCCCCATAAAAACATGGTCGCTTATACTGATATTTTTATATCCTCGAACAACTTCTCCTACTTTTAACTCTACAATCTTATCAACAAGCAAAAAAGGATAACGGTGAGGTAGAATTTCTTGAATTTGCATTACATCTATCATTAAATCGGCCTTAATAACAATTAAAAAAATGATTATATAAAAAAATACATTAAAAATTATGTTAATCTAATCAATATTTAATCAAAATTTTGAAGTAATTTTAAAATATATAAAGTCTATATTCTTTTTATTACTTCCTTAACATCAAAATAAATTTCACTCTTGGCTACAATCTCGTATCTTACAGGTAAAATTTTTTCAAGCACTATAACAGGACTAAGATCATAAGCTCCAAAATGTTTATTTCGCCATTTAATCTCTTCTTCTATTTTCAAAGGATATTTTAAAAAATCTTCAAAATTTTTCCATTTGTTTTTAAAATAAGAATTAAATCGCCAAAATTCTATAAAGCTGATTTCATCCTTCATACTTTTATAAATTCCATCTTTTAAATTCTCATTTAAAATCTTTTCATCCAAACTAAATCTTGTATAATGATTTTTAAAATGAGAATAAAATAAAATATGACTTTTAACAGCTTTTTTATCAAGCTTTATTAAAGCATTTAAAAGTCGGTAGTTTAAAAATTTTTGTCTTATGATTTCAAATTTTATACCCTTTTTTTCTAATAAATTGACTTTTTTATAAAGAGCTATTCTAGCTTCTATGCTTGCGGGTAAAATTTGAGCATTAATAGGCGACATTAATTCATCAATAAAACTTTTATCTTGTTTTTGTTTTTTTAGTCCATAAATGCAACCACAATAATTTTGATGATAAAGCATTTCTTTTTTTGCCAAAGCAAATTGCCTTTGAGTGCCTCCATTTTTACGAAAATCAGGAGCTAAAAATTCCACCCCATAAGGCTCACACTCTTTTTGTAAAGCATTTTTTAATTGTTCTAAATCCTTCTTAGGACTTGTTAAAAGTGTTGTTGTAAGTTTTTTTTCTCCCATTTTAGCTGCAAATTCTACACTTGAACCCATTCTTAAATCAAAGCAAATTTCACATCTTGCACCTTTTTCTGGTTCATCTTCGTAACCCTTCACAGCTTTTAGCCATTTTTCATACTCATACTCGCCCTTATAAAGCTTGATACCGAGCTTATCGCAAGATCTTTTTACATCCAAAAATCTTAATTCGTATTCACTTAAAGGATGGATATTAGGATCGTAAAAATACCCTATAATTTTTTCTTTAGGATATTCTTTTCTAAGCTCTTCTATAAAATAATGGCTGTCTACACTGCAACAAATGTGTACTAACATTAAAGACTTTCAAGTACTTTTAGTGCATGATCTTTTACGCGAACATTGCTATAAATTTGAGCGATTTTTCCCGCTTCATCGATAACAAAAGTCGATCTTATAATACCTTCGTATTCTTTACCATAGTTTTTCTTAAGCCCCCAAGCTCCATAAGCCTTTGCCACTTCTTTTTCGCTATCACTTAATAAAATATGCTTTAAATTAAATTTAGCAATAAATTTATCATGACTTGCCATACTGTCAGGGCTAACACCGATAATCACTGCATTTTTATCATAGAACTTATCATAACTCGCACTAAAATCGCAAGCTTCTGTGGTGCAACCTGGAGTATTATCCTTAGGATAAAAATACAAAATCACTTTTTTACCGATAAAATCCTTAAGAGCAATTTTCACTCCATCTTGATTTAAAAGTTCAAATTGTGGCGCTTCATCCCCTACTTTTAAAATACTCATTGATTTGCCTTTGCTTTAATGGCCTCTACACTTTCTCCACCAAAACCTATGTCATAACTTTCGATATCTTCTAGCATCACCACTACTCTTTCTTTGCTTTTGTTGTATTTTGTGCTTAAAAGCTCAGTTATGTCGGCTATCAATTCGGCTTTTTGCTCCTTGCTCAAAGCCGGCTTTGCTAGTTTAATATTTACAATTGGCATTTTTTCTCCTTTGATTTTTATAATTATTTCAAACTTTAACAAATAAATTTTTTAAATTTATACCAAAATTTTACAAAAAATCTTTAATAAGCTCGAAAAATGATTTTATTTTTGATAAAAAAGCAATGAAAATTTCTAAAAAATTAATATCGATAATTTATGTCTTATATATCAATCTATTCATTAATTTACTTTTGATAGAATTAAAAGTTTTTTAACAAAAAAATAATTATTAAGGCTAAAAATGATCTCAGCAGATAAAATTTGGATGGATGGAAAATTAGTTGATTTTAAAGATGCAACCTTGCACTTTTTAACCCATTCTTTACATTATGGTAATGCTGTTTTTGAAGGAACAAGAGCTTATAAAACAGATAAAGGTTTGGCGATTTTTAGACTTGAAGATCACACTAAAAGACTATTAGAATCTGCTAAAATTACTCTTTTAAACTGTCCTTTTTCTCAAAAAGAGCTTGAAAAAGCACAAATTGAACTTTTAAAAGTGAATGATTTTAAAAATAATGTTTATATTCGCCCTGTGATTTTCTTAGGCGATGGAGTAATGGGTCTTTATCATATAAAAGCTCCTGTGCGCGTTGGTATCGCTGCTTGGGAATGGGGCGCTTACTTGGGTGAAGAAGGATTAGAAAAAGGTATTAAAGTAAAAATTTCATCTTTTGTAAGAAATAGCGTAAAATCTTGCATGGGTAAAGCAAAAGCAAGTGCAAACTATCTTAATTCTCAAATTGCAAAATTTGAAGCCATTGAAGCAGGCTATGAAGAAGCTTTGATGCTTGATGAAGAAGGTTTTATCGCAGAAGGTACAGGAGAATGCTTCTTCATCGTAAAAGATGGAGCCTTAATCACTCCTCCTAATGACTTCTCTTTAAAAAGTATCACTCAAGATACAGTTCTTAAAATCGCTCATGATCTTGGTTTAACCGTACTTCGTCAAAGAATTTCAAGAGATGAAGTTTATACTGCCGATGAAGCATTTTTTACCGGAACTGCTGCAGAAATCACCCCTATCAATAATGTTGATGCAAGAATTATAGGCAACGGCGCAAGAGGTGCCATCACTAAACAACTGCAAGATGCTTACTTTGATGTAGTTTATGGACGCAATGAAAAATACGCATCTATGCTCACTTATATTTAAAAAATAAAGGAAATAAATGCCAGCTGATTTGAATGATTATTTCAATAAAAAAAATGGAAATTCTAACAACAATAACAACCGACAAAATTTCAATTTCAAAGCCCCTGAATTCAATTTCAAAGGCTTTGGAAAATTTTCCCCTTTTGTTTATGGTGTAATTATTATTGTTTTATTTTTAATGATCGCAAAACCTTTTATGGTGATAAATTCTGGGGAAATGGGGATCAAATCCACTACAGGTAGATACGATCCAAATCCTTTAGAACCAGGACTCCACTTTTTTCTACCTTTTATACAAAAAATAACCATAATTGACACTAGAGTAAGACAAATCAATTATGCTTCTATAGAAGGAAGCAATGAAAATTTATCTTCAGGATCAGGTGTGATTAACAAAAACAGTATTTCTGTACTTGATTCACGCGGTTTGCCTGTTTCTATCGATGTAACAGTTCAGTACCGCCTAAATCCTTTGCAAGTTCCTCAAACTATAGCAACTTGGAGTTTAAATTGGGAAAATAAAATTATCGATCCTGTAGTACGCGATGTGGTTCGAAGTGTTGTAGGAAAATATACTGCTGAAGAGCTACCAACAAATCGTAATGCAATCGCAACTCAAATCGAAGAAGGTATAAGAAAAACCATAGAAGCACAACCTAATGAGCCTGTAGAACTTCGCGCGGTTCAACTTAGAGAAATTATATTGCCTTTAAAAGTAAAAGAGCAAATTGAACGCGTACAGATTGCAAAACAAGAAGCAGAAAGAACCAAATATGAAGTAGAAAGAGCAAATCAAGAAGCTTTAAAAAAGGCTGCTTTAGCTGAAGGGGAAGCAAATGCAACCATCATCAGTGCTAAAGGTAAAGCAATGGCTGTAAAAATAGAAGCTGATGCACAAGCTTATTCAAATAAAGAAATTGCAAACAGTTTAAATACGCCTTTACTTAACTTAAAGCAAATCGAAACTCAAAAAGAATTTAACGAAGCTTTGAAAGTCAATCAAGATGCTAAGATTTTCCTAACTCCTGGTGGAGCAGTACCAAATATTTGGGTAGATACTAAGGATGCTAAAAAACAAAGTTCTGCTAATATAAACTAAGGTGTATAGAGTGGAAAGACTAAAAGAAATCGTACATTTTTATACCACTCACTTGTATTTAGTGGATTATATGCTGATTTTATTTGTCTTTTTTCTCTTCACTTGTGTTTTACTTTTATGTATCTTTTTACGCCACAAACCTGTGGCGGCTCTTTTAATCATCGCATTTAATATAATCATTTGTTTTTTTGTTTATATATATGGATATAAACTCATAGATGGTGAAGTAAGAAGTAGAAAAACAGCTATTGTAGAACAAAGATTTATACAAAGCTCTGAAGCTTTGATCATTGATTTTAACATTACAAATACTTCTAAAAATGATTTTAAACAATGCAAAGTGATTGCTAGAATTTTCAAGGATAAATTGCCCCAAGATAATCTTATAAACGAATATAAAAACAAATTCATTCCTTTTAGACAAAAAAGTAGAGAAATTGTCAATCTGAAAAAAAGTACAACCCAATTTCAAAGAATTGCTTTTGATAATTTTAACTATGAAAATAATTACACTATACGCCTAAATTCGGAGTGTTTTTAATGCAATTTACAATTTTTCATATTTTAGCTTTTATTATTTTAATTCTTTGCTTTATTTTGATTTGTGTTTTGATTTTTCTAAAAGTAAAACAAAAAGAATTTGCCCTTATTTCCTATACCATCGCAACTATTTTCACTGCTCTTTTGATTTATTCTGTATTTCTTACTATCAATCAATTTACAATCCAAGCTAGCCTTAGCAAACTTACTTTTTCTAGAGATTTAAGACATGAAAGTGTTATCATCACAGGAAGAGTGCAAAATCTTACTAAATTTGATATTCGTAAATGTTATTTAATGTTAAATATTCTTAATAAAAAGCAAGTTGGAGGAGAAATTTTTGATGATAAAAATGTTCGCAATGCCAAAATGCAAAATACAAGTGTTTCTTATACTATAGAAATCATAGATACCCTTCCAGGTAATACATATAAAACTTTTAGAGCCGAAACTCCTTTTCCGCCAAGTTTTGAAAACCCTGAATTCTACCACACTCTAAAGTGTATTTAATCTTATTTACCAAGTTTTATAAAATTTTTAAACTAATCTTTAGTTTAATTTAATTTTAAAAATCTTTAATATATCATTTCAAATTGATTTTAATAATAACATAAAGGGGGATGTTATGTTTAAATCTTTAAACATAGGTTCAAAACTTGTATTATCAGTTGCTGTTAGCGTAATTGCGGCTATAGCAATCTTGATTACTATTCTTTCATTTGAAGTTGCTTCGTATGCAGAAAAAGAAGCCAAAGATACCATTTTTCTATCTTCCAAAAGATATGCAAACTATATGGAAGGTGTATTAAATGAGTCCGTTGTTTTAACAAAAGGTATAAGCGCCTCTATTAATGAAATGTTTTCAAAACATGATCAAGTTGGCGCTGATTTAATTGAAAGCCTTTTAAAAAATACTTTTGATAGCAGCGGATATGCAGCTTATGCCTTTTTATACTTAAAAGATCCTTCTGTATTGAGCGATACTTATAATATGGATAAGAAATACAAAAGCCAAAATGGCAATACTTTCGCGATGATTTTCTTTGATGAAACCACAGGAAAATCAGGAGGAATAAAAGCAATTCAAACTCCAGATAATTTTTCGCAATTGCGCATTATACAAGATATTGAAAAAAATGCAAGATACGGAAGCAGAGATACTTTATTTATAGGATCTCCTACAAAACTAAATTATGATGGAACAGAATTTTTAGGTATTAATTTTGGAATGCCTATCTTTAATAGCAAAGGTAATTTTATCGGGGTTGTAGGATATAGTCTAGACTTTTTAGAAATTTCTCAAGCAATGCTCGATCCAAAACTAGACTTTTTCGAAGGAGATTTAAGAGCTTTAACTACAGATCAAGGAGTTATTACTATACATAAAGATAAAAATGCTATCTTAAAAACCTTAACTGATATCAACAAAGATCCATCTGTAAAATTAATTACCGACTTAATTAAAGAACACAAAGATGCGCTTATTGATAATTATGTTGCATCAACAGGAGATCTTAGCTATGCAAGCGTAGTTTCATTTAATACTCTAGGAGATTCTAGTCGTTGGAGCATGATTGTAACCGCGCCTAAAAAATCAGCCTTAGAGCCTTTATTTAGACTGCAATTTGCTATTATTACCACTGCTATCATAGCATTGATTGTTATTTTATTTATTGTATATTTTTGTGTAAGAAAAATTGTAGGAATTAGAATTCCTGTTATTCTTAAATCTTTAGAAGATTTCTTCCGCTTTTTAAATCATGAAAAAATAGAAGTCCATACAATTAAAATTAGCTCCAATGACGAATTAGGAAAAATGGCCAAAGCCATCAATGAAAACATCCTTGCTACTAAACAAGGTTTAGAACAAGATGCTAAAGCAGTAAAAGAAAGTGTTGAAACTGTAGAAGTAGTAGAAAGAGGTAATCTTACTGCAAGAATTACAGCTAATCCTAGAAATCCACAATTAATAGAACTTAAAAATGTTCTAAATAAACTTTTAGATGTTTTACAAACTAAAGTAGGATCAGATATGAATGCTATTCATAAGATCTTTGAAGAATATAAGTCTTTAGACTTTAGAAATAAACTTGATAATGCTAATGGTAGTGTTGAAGTAACTACTAATGCTTTAGGGGATGAAATTGTTAAGATGTTAAAACAAAGTTCTGACTTTGCTAATCACTTAGCCAGTGAAAGTTCTAAACTTCAAAGTGCAGTTCAAAACCTTACTTCATCTTCTAATTCTCAAGCAGCTTCTTTAGAAGAAACTGCAGCTGCTTTAGAAGAGATTACTTCTTCTATGCAAAATGTTTCTGTAAAAACTAAGTGATGTTATCACTCAATCTGAAGAGATTAAGAATGTTACAGGTATTATTGGAGATATTGCAGATCAAATCAATCTTCTAGCATTAAATGCTGCTATTGAAGCTGCAAGAGCAGGAGAACATGGTAGAGGATTTGCAGTTGTTGCAGATGAAGTTAGAAAGCTAGCTGAAAGAACTCAAAAGTCTTTATCTGAAATAGAAGCTAATACTAATTTATTGGTTCAATCTATCAATGATATGGCAGAATCTATTAAAGAGCAAACTGCAGGTATTACTCAAATCAATGAGAGTGTAGCTCAAATTGATCAAACTACTAAGGATAATGTAGAGATTGCTAATGAGTCTGCTATTATTTCTAATACTGTAAGTGATATAGCTAATAATATACTTGAAGATGTTAGAAAGAAAAGGTTTTAATTAGAGATTGATGTGTAAAATTTAGATTTTACATATTGGTTTTATATATTGGCTAATATATAAACATATATTAGCCAAACTATATATTAGAGCTATTGGTTTGTTGATTGAATTTTATATATACATTTACTTACATACTACATATTTAACTTAATTGATTGATTTTATATATACATTTACTTACATACTACATATTTAACTTAATTGATTGATTTTACATTAAAACTTATATACTTGTTTGGTTGTGTTGGGGATTGATAAATAGATAATTTAATAATTTAGTATTTTTTTATGCTATGATTTGATTGATTAAAAATAAGGACTAACAATGAATCTTTGGGATAAAAAAGCTAAAAACTACGCAAGATACAATCAAAAACTCAACTCCATACAAGAACAAAGTTTTAAAGAATTAGAAAAGCTAAATATAAACTTTAAAGATAAAGACATTATAGATATAGGATGCGGTACAGGAGTATGGACTTTACACCTAGCACAAAATGCAAAAGAAATCACTGCTCTTGATAATGCAAAAGCTATGTTGGAAATTTTAAAAGAAGATGCAAAAAAACTCCAACTGACAAACATAAAATACGAAAATTGCACTTTTACAGAATGGACAGATAAAAATCAAAATGCTCAATTTGACATAGCATTTTTAAGTATGTCTCCTGCTTTGCAAGATGAAAAAGATTATTTAAACTTTATACAATTAGCTAAATTTCGAATTTATCTTGGTTGGGCAGATTATAGAAAGAGTGATTTTTTAGATCCTATATTTAAGCATTTTGATACAGAATTTAAGGGTATTTATAAACAAGATTTAGAAAGCTATCTGCTAGAAAACAATATAAATTTTCATAAATTTGTCTTTGATGAAACACGCACAGTAGAAAGAAAAAAAGACGAAGCCATAGAAAATGCTTTATGGCATTTAGATATGAATGGGGTTAAAGCTTCTAAGCAAGATTTAGAAGCCTTTGTGAAAGGCGATATCAAAGAAAGCATACGATCAAAAATCAAACTTTTGATTTTTTAATATAAAATATATTTTATATTTTAATATGCTTTAAAAATCTTTACTAAAATTTTACCCTAAAATAATCTAAAAAATTAATTTTAGATTATTTTTAGTTATTTATTTTACTCTAAATTTTAAAGTTTCTCCTGCCATAAAAGGAACTACTTTTTCACTTTCATTTTTATATTCGTTTGGAACTTGCCATTCTTGATTTTCTAAAACAATGATTTTTTCCTTTTCAAAGGTTAAATTATGTACTTTACAAGCATTATCCGAAATAAACTTTTGCAAATTAACTTCATTTGAATTTTTACTAAAAAGATCAGCCAAAACACAAAGCGCCACACTCGCACTAAACACACCCGCTGCACAACCGCAACATTCTTTTTCATGCTTAGGATGTGGCGCGCTATCGCTTCCGAACATAACTTTTTCATATCCACTAAAAGCAAGCTCACAAAGTGCTTCTTTATCTTTATAATGCTTAGCTATAGGCTTACAAAAAAGATGAGGCTGCATTTTTCCACCGATAACATCATCTAAGGTGATGATTAAATGATGTAAAGTAATGGTTGCATATAAATTTTCATAATCTTTCAAAAGTTCACATAAGGTTTGAGTTGTAATATGCTCCATAACGATCTTAAGACGCGGAAAATTTTTAGCCAAATTTTCATAGATTTTAGCAAAATTGCTTTCCCTATCCATCACAAAATCATTGGTTTCTCCATGTACCAAAAGTGGAATTTGTAAATCACTCATCGCTTCTAAAGTGGGTTTTAAATTCTCTATATCAAAGCTTGAAACCCCGCCTTTTGAATTTGTAGTAATGCCCGCAGGATAAAGCTTGATGCCAAAAATTTCATCTTTGGCACTTTCAAGAAATTTTTCATCATAATTTTTAAAAAAAAGAGTCATTAAAGGAGTGAAATTCTCATTTTCACAAGCATTTATTATACGCGTTTTATAAGCTTTTAAACTCTCTAAATCACAAAGCGGTGGAACTAAATTTGGCATAATCACACCCGCACGAAAATCTTTAGCACTAAAAGGTACAACCAAGCCTAGCATATTTTCATCTCTTAAATGCAAATGCATATCTAGTGGGTTTTTAAGTGTCATTTTTTCTCCTAAATCAATAAGCAAATTTTATCTTATAAAGCCAAAAAGAATGATAAAAAGAAGAATAATTAAAACAAGAAAATTTATTTTCTAATCACAAGGGATGCAAAGTTGATAAAATCCATTTTTCAACTTTTTAAAAAGCTTTTTTTCTTCTAAAAACTTAAAAGTTGCGATGATGGTAGGTTTACTTTGATTTAGTTTTGCTTCAAGCTCGCTTATTTTTACCATCACAAAACCATTCTCATCCGCATTTTCACATAAAAATTGAAGTAGTTCAAAGCGTTTTTTGCCTAAAATTTCTCTCATTAAATTTTCAATTTTTACAGCCATAAATTTCCTAAGATAAAACCCCAAGTAAAAAGCGCTAAACACACACTGAAAAATACCGCTGCACTTGCGCAATCTTTGGCGATTTTAGCTTTTTCATGCCATTCATTTGTAATCAAATCCACACAAGCTTCTATGGCTGAATTTAAAGCTTCAACGATTAAGATAAGAATCAAAACAGCGATTAAAAACAAATGCTCCAAAAGACTTACATCTAAAAAAAACTAAAGATGATAGCGGGGATAATCACGCAAAGTTCTATACGAAAAGCCATTTCATTTTTAAGCAAGGCTAGAATTCCTTCTAGCGCATATCTTGCATTGCTTAAAAAATGATATTTTGGTTTCATTTATTTGCCTTTAAAGCTTGATTTAATAAATCATAATCTGACTCATAAACCGTGGTTTTAACATCAAAATATCCCAAAAGTGTGCTGAAAAGATTATCTTGAGAAAGTTTTAAACCTTTATGATTTTGAGCTGTAGTCATTAATTTTTTATCATTGCTCCAAAAAATGACAGGGATATGAGTTTGATAGCTTGGCGCTATAGCATAAGGCATTCCATGCAAATAAATTCCATTTTCACCCAAACTTTCTCCATGATCTGAAAGATACAATAAAGAACTCTCATAATCCTTTTTTTCTTTTAAAAGCTTGATAATCTCACTTAAAAGATAATCCGTATAAAGCAAAGTATTATCATAAGTGTTGATTAAAGCTTCGCTATCGCATTTTGAAAGCTCATTAGTATCACAAGTTGGAGTAAATTTTTTAAATTCATTCGGATAACGCTTGTAATAAGTTGGCCCATGAGAACCTTGCAAATGAAGAACTATGATATTTTGAGTATCTAAATTTCCTAGTCTTTCTTTTAAAAATGGCAATAAATTCTCATCCCAATCACTAGAAAGTTGCTGCTTGTCAGATAATCTATCGCAAACTCCCTTGCATCCGCCTGAGTTATTGTCTATCCAAGAAGCTTTTACACCTGTTTTTTGCAAGATATCCATAACATTTTCTTGATATTCACTGTTTGAATAATTTTGGCGTTTTGAAAGAGAAAACATACAAGGCAAACTCACTGCCGTAGCAGTACCGCATGAAGAAAAATTATCAAAAAATACTACATTATCTTTCTTGGTATAAAAATTGGTATCATTTTTAGTATATTCTCCAAGAGAATAATTTGCCGCTCTAGCAGTTTCACCCACAACCAAAACCAAAAGTTTTTTTGTAGTATTATCCTCTTTAAACGCGTCATTGCCTATAGTTTTAAATTCAGGCTTTGGCTTTAAAAAACGCTCATAATAACGATATACAGCATAAATTTGATAAAAAGGAACATTATACATTCTTACTTCATTATAATTTCTAAAAAAAGGTATAAAAGTCTTACTTAAAGGCATAAAAGCAATTAAAAAGATAAAACAACCCATCAAAGCACTTAAAACTCTAACTCGTATCCTTTTAAGAAAACTTTGATTTGTATTATTTTCAATACGAATTCTTAAAATAAAAGCACAAAAAAGCAATACAACAAGAGTCAATAAAACCAAACGCCAATTAAGCAAATCTTTCACCTCTTTGACATCAGTTTGTACGACATTTTGTATCATATCTGAGTCGATTAAAATTCCATAAAAAGTAATAAAATAAATACTGATACAAGACGATAAAATAAAAAATACAGATAATATTTTGGTTAAATATTTCACAAAAATAAGTGAAAAAATCATATGAACCAAACCAAAATAAGCCACGATAAAAACTAAAGTTAATAATAAATTCTGTGATAATTTTTCATAAACAAATAAATGTAAATTAAAATTTAAAAGCGTAATAAGTACAGAATTAAAAAGTACAAACCGAAACCAAGAAACTTTGAAATTAAACATATTCTCCCCTTAAAAATAAACCAAAGTTAAAAGTTTAGAAAGAAAAAGCTAACCATTAGTAATATTTTTTAAATACTATGATATTATTTTCATTTTAAAATTTTAAGGATTAACTAATGAAACTACTTTCATGGAATGTGAATGGCTTAAGAGCCATTTGTGATAAAAATGCACTGGATTGGATAATAGAAGAAAATATCGATTTTATAGGCTTTCAAGAAATCAAAGCACACGAAGATAAATTTCCTAAAAAAATTTATGAATATCCTTTTAGGCATATGTATTCTAATTCTGCAAAAAGGGCTGGTTACTCGGGCGTCATGAGTCTTTGCAATTTTGATAGCGAAGTTAAAAAATGTGAATTTTTCGATGATGAAGAAGGTAGAGTTTTAGAACATCGTTTTAAAAATATAGCACTTTTTAATATCTATTTTCCAAATGGACAAAAAGATGAGGAACGTTTGAGCTTTAAGATGAAATTCTATGCAGATTTTTTAGTGTATTTAGAAAAGCTTTTAAAGGATGGTTTTGAGATTATTATTTGCGGCGATGTCAATACCGCACATAAAGAAATTGATCTTACTCATCCAAAAGCAAATGCTAATACCTCGGGATTTTTACCTATAGAAAGAGCTTGGATTGATGATTTGCTAAAACTTGGTTTTATTGATACATTTAGAGAGATCAATGGCGATATCAAAGAAAAATACTCGTGGTGGAGTTATAGAATGAAAGCAAGAGAAAGAAATGTGGGCTGGAGAATTGATTATTTTTTCATTTCAACAGGTTTAAAAGACAAGCTTAAAAATGCTTTCATAAGAGATGATATTTTTGGTTCAGATCACGCACCTGTAGGTATAGAAATAGATATTTAATATCCCAAAAAAAATGGGATATTATTTTTTAATGAGTTTTTTTGCTCTTTCCCAAAGTCTTACACCTAGTTTTTTAGTCTTTTTTTGAATTTAATTCTTTATATTTTTCTCCTGCTACTTTTTCAAGCTCAAGAATTTCTTGTTTAAAGCGATGTAATTTTCTTTGAGTTAGTCTATTAAAATCATTGATTTTTGGGTTTTTCTTGATATCGTTTAAAACCAAAAGCAATTGCTCCCTACTCTCAACAGCAAGGCGTTTAAATTTGGCAAAAAGATTATCAAGCTCATGCTCTAATAAATTTTCAACTATATCTTTGGATGGATTTTTTTGTTCTTTAATTTCTCTTTTTAAAAGTGCGATAAAATCATCTTCTATGCCTATTAACTCTTTACTTTTAAGACTTACATCTTCTTCAAATTTTGCATAAGTAAGCGAGGTTTTAAATTTTTCCATAGCTAAAGAAATTCCATCTCTAGTCCCTTGAATCGCACCAAGACAAAGGTCTTTAGCATAAGCCATAGATTCATTTGCTATTTCAAAAGCTGTATTTAAAATAATACTTGAAATTTTTAAAATACGCTCTTTCTCAAAATGAGCCTCACAAATAGCATTATAAACAAGACTTTTAGCGATTTCACTACTAGTAAGCTCTATATCTTCAGCTTTTTCAAGAGTAGTTAAAAAAGCACTTTCAGCAGTTTCTTTTAAAATTCCAAGCATTTCTATATCAAATAAAATCGCATCGTTTAATCCGCTACTAAATTCATCACAAAAAGAACATTCTTGTAAGATATTTTCAAATTCAAGAAAATTATCACTGATTTGATTTTTGATTAAATTCTTTTGATTTTCGATTTGTTTATCTAAAAGTTCTGCCTCACTGATATATTCATAAAGAACATTTTGAGCATCGCCTACACTAGCTTTTACTAAAGCTTTGATAACTTTTGCAACATTTTCATCATCAAATAAATCAAGTTTTTTCAAAATAGTTAAAAACTCAACCAAAAGCAAATTTAAAATCTTTTTAGTGCTGTGTGGATCTTGTGAAATTTGCTTATACACAAGATTAAAACTCAAATCCTCGAGTAAATCTTTCACCTCATCTTTTTTGAGATTGGATAAAGAATTTTCAAATATAATCAAAGTATTTTTCATTTAATTCCTTCTTTCTTAAAGCACAAATTTAGCCTTGGCTTTTAATTTTTCAAAAATATCCAAACGATCCTTTTTACTGTCTACATAAACACTCAGTAAAAAACTTTGATATTTTCCACTAGAACTTGCATTAGAATGTTTGTATTTAAATTCTCTTTGTCCCAAAAGCTCTTCAAATAAAGCTCCTGCGTGAACATGCGCTTCAAAAATCACCTTATAATCCCAAAAAGTAGGATAATTAACAATAGGTTCTTGTTTAAGATCGCACAAATTTACCACTTTTACCCCCTTCTTTGCTTTCAAGTACAATTTCACTTATTTTCATTGTTTTATCGATGGCTTTAATCATATCATAGATAGTTAAAAGTCCTATGCTAACACCGCTTAAAGCTTCCATTTCTACCCCTGTTTTACCCTCGCATTTTACCGTTACTATAAGTTTAAAAGTATAATCTTTAGGAAATTCAACTATATCTGTCTCAACCTTAGAAATCATCAAAGGATGACACATAGGGATAATTTCACTTGTTTTTTTAGCACCCATGATAGCTGCTATAACAGCGGTTTGAAGCACGGGACCTTTTTTTGCAGTATTGTTTTTTATAGCCTTAAAAGCTTCTTCGCTCATACTGATCATACCGCTTGCTGTGGCTACTCTTTTACTCACATCTTTTTGGCTCACATCTACCATTTTAGGGCGGTTGTTTTCATCTAAATGAGTCAATTCCATAATCAACCTTTTTAAAAAATATAAAAAATTATAGCAAAAGCAATCAAATTTAAGCTAAAATTAGATTTTATTTTTATTTATCAAGGAGTAATAATGGCTTATGATGATGAAGATTTAGAATTTGATGATTATGAAGGTGAAGAGGATGAGTATGCTCACAATCATCAAACATCCTACAATTATGACGATGATGATTATGACTTTGATGATGAAGCAAATGATGACGATTTTTATGAAATGGATTAAAAATGAAAAAAACTCTTAGTAGAAAAGATATAAAAACACTAGGACTCTCATCTTTGGGTGGAACCTTGGAATTTTATGATTTTATTATCTTTGCATTTTTTTCAAGTTATATTTCAAAAAATTTCTTTCCTGAAAATTTAAGCCCCTTTTGGCAACTTTTTAACACTTACGGTATATTTGCAGCAGCTTATGTAGTAAGACCGCTAGGTGGTATAATTATGGCGCATTTTGGTGATAAATTTGGGCGTAAAAAAATGTTTATGCTAAGTATCTTACTTATGGTGATACCAACTTTTGCACTTGCTTTTATCCCTTCTTATGAAAGTATTGGTTATCTTTGTATAGCACTTTTAATGCTTATAAGAATTGCTCAAGGTATTTCTATAGGAGGAGAATTACCCGGTGCTTGGGTTTTTGTATATGAACATTCGCCGCAAGGACAAAAAAGAACTTATATAGGCTTTTTAACAGCTTCCGTAGTGGGTGGAATTTTACTTGGAAGTATAGTATTTTTACTGATGCACAAAATTTACACTCAAGAAGAACTATATGAGTGGGCTTGGAGAGTTCCTTTCTTTCTCGGTGGAATTTTTGGTCTTATTTCGATATATCTTAGAAAATTTTTAAGCGAAACTCCTGTTTTTGAGCAAATGAGAAAAGAAAATGCTTTGGAAAAATTTCCACTTAAAGAAGTATTTAAAAGAGCAAAAGCGGGTGTTGTTATCTCTATGCTGATCACTTGGGTTTTGACAGGCTGTATTATTGTAATGATTTTATTTATCCCAAAATACATGGCAGAAATTTTACAATTTGATACCAATTTCCAAACTTATTTACAAATGGGTGGAATTTTCTTTATTTCTTTGGGTTGTATTATAAGTGGAATTTTGGCTGATAAAATAGGTATTTTTAAATCTAGTATTATTTTTTCATTATTTTTTGGCTTAGCATGTGCATTTTATTTTCACTTCCTTTACAATACAAATGCTAATATAACTTTAGTTAGTATTTTTTATCTACTGGCTTGTCTTTTTGGAGGAGTGATGAATTTTTGCCCTTTGATAATGAATGAAGTTTTTGAAGCAAGAATTAAATTTTCAGGACTTTCTTTTTCTTATAATATCGCCTACGCTATCGCAGGAGGTATAACTCCTCAACTTGCATTTTTATTGCATAAATTTTCATTTGCAAATTTAGACAATGCATGGCGTTTTTCTTTGGGTTATTATATGTTTTTAATCGTTTTATTGGCTTTATTATCAGCTTTTATTTTTAGATATCTTAATAATACCCAACGCACATACTCTCAGTGATTTTTATACGCTTTTCAAAAGGCGTAGGGCTAAAAAAATGGCATTTTTCTATATAAATATGCTGATAATAATTTAGCCCTAAAAAATCATAAAATTTTTTTAGATTTACAAATTTAATACCATGAATTTCTTTTAAATCTAAAAGTTTATAAATTGAAGAATTATTTTTTTTCACAAGATGCGATGGGGCTAATCCTGTAAAAGAACAAAAGGCACTCGCTAACACAAAACCACTTAAATCGCTACATTGTTTTAAAATTTCTCGATGTTTTTCTAAGATAGAATTCTTATGCAAAAAAACAATGCGAGTCCCTTGATATCTGCCAATTTCTACTTTTTTCCAAAATTTATAAGCATTTTTTGAAATTCCAGCTAAACGATGAAATTCCGCATTTAAAACATAATGATCTAAAAATTCATTAGGCGGTAAAATAATACTTTTCATTTATCCAACAAAACAAATAATTTAACCTTCTTTGATTAAGTTTTCCTTAGCTTCTTTTGGAAGTTTTGAAATAAAATTATCAAGATTAAACTCAATCCCTTGACTTCGAGCTTCATTGATCAAAGCAATAGAAGCCTTGATATTAAAAGAAGAAAAATTATTATGAGGCATGAAAAGATGATCAACAACCGAAAGGGCGTAAGCTGATTTTTTAACTTCATTTCTAGCCGCATGTGGAGAACGAGCAAAACAAATAGTCTCAACCAATATATCATCAAAATTCCAGCGATCAAGCAAAAATCCTAAAAATGAGATATGATCAACACCTAAAAATTCATTTTCAACCATAGACAAATCGCTGAAATTATTTTTTTTCAAACTAGCTAAGAATTCGGTATCTTTTTTATTTTGAATCAGAAAATTAGAAAAAACTACAATACCAAATCTTAAAAGCATAGAGCAAGGCACTAGCAAATGCGATAGTTTTTTATCTTCATCACTTAGCCAATCTGTTATAAAAGAAGTTTCTTCGCTACATCTTGTTACAAATTCTGTTGTATTTAACCCATAAGGTGATACATCGATTTTAAAACTATCTCTAATCGAATCTGCCATAACAGTATTTACAATATTGCCTATACCTAAAAGGGAAACAACTTGCGATAGGGAAGTAATTTCTCTTGAAAAACCATAAAAAGGAGAATTAGCTAAGCGCAAAAGCTTAGCAGTCACTAAAGGATCACTTGAAACAATATTAGCAATTTCATCAATTCTTACATTAGAACCTGACTCATCAATATATTTTTTTAATTTATTTATCGTATCGGGTAAAGGGGGTAAATTTTCAACACTTTGGAGTAAAATTTCATTCATATTTGTTGCCATATATTTTTCCTTAGGCTGTATTTTATTAAGCCACTATTATAGCCAAATTTTAATTTACTTATAGAGTGATTTCAAAGTATATATTAAGAAAGTTTTGAAAATAGATTTTGCATAATAAAAATATGTCGCAGATAAGTAATATTTTAAGTTTTATATTGATTGTTATTTTGAGAGATTTGTATGAGTTAAGATACAATCTTAACTCATTTTATAAATTAAAGTGCTTTTTTTGTCAGCTTCTGCTATTTTTGCAAAAGCAGCAGCATCATTCATAGCCAAATCAGCTAGGATTTTTCTATCAAGTTCAATGCCTGCTTTTCTAAGCCCATTGATAAATTTAGAATAACTTAAATCGTTTAATCTGCAAGCAGCATTGATACGCACAATCCAAAGACGGCGAAAATCTCTTTTCTTGCGGCGTCTATCACGATACGCATAAACAAGACTTCTTTCTAATTGCTCTTTTGCTTTTCTAAAATGTTTGCGGCGTCCACTATAAAAACCACGCGCTAATTTTAGAACTTTTTTATGTCTACGGCGTCTTACTACACCTGTTTTTACTCTTGCCATTTTTATTTCCTTTCATAAAGTGGCGTCCATTTTGGAGCTTGCCCTTAAATTCTTAAAACAAATCAAGGGGAGTTTGAATGACTTATGTCAAAAACTTAAATTCCTAGCATTTTTTCTACAGCTTTTACATTAGTGCTGTGCACATATTTAGCTGTGCGAAGATCACGCATTCTTTTTGCAGGTTTTTTAGTCAAAATATGGCTTCTAAAAGCAGAACCTCTTTTGATTTTATTTTTACCTACTTTAAAGCGTTTAACTGCGCTTTTTACGCTTTTCATCTTTGGCATACGCTTTCCTTTCGGATAAATTTTTAAATTTTTTCAAAAAGAAAAGCTAAATGCTAGCAAATTTTTGCTAATTTTTGACTGAATTTTGCATTTAAAAAAATTGGCACACCTTTTGCTTATAAAAAACTAGCAATATTTTTGAAAGATTTAAAAATGACTATAAATTCGGCAAACCCTTATCAAAATTTGGCCCTATCTAATCCTTTGCAAAATAGCCAAGCTTTAAATTTCATCAAAGATAAAGAAGGTTCAAATTTAAAAGAAAATGAAAACAATTTAGAAAATTTAAATTATATTTTTAATACCACTTCTTATGCAAGTGAATTTGGCTTTAGGATAAATGAAAAAGGTTTTTTTGAAAAAGATTTAAATAAAATTGCTAACATACCTGAATCTTATGATATCAATATCAAAAGTGTTAGAAGCATAGCCAAAGAACTAACAAGACAAGATGCAAATTTAAACTACAACAAAATAGACCTACCCTATCTTTTAAATAGCTATCACAGCTCGCTAAAATCCATCAACTTAGAATTTGGTGAAAATGATAATGCTAACTTGAGTCGTGATACGATTTCAAAATTTTCTACTGGATTTTCTACTGAAAATGGGGAATTTTTGGGCAAAATTTCAAGAATTTATAACACTCAAGAAGAACTCGATTCCACTCTAAGTAAAACACTGAGTCTAAATACTTTGATGCTAGATAATAAAATCACCGATTTTCATTTTGACAAAGCCTTAAACAATACCTCATCTAATGAAATTTTAAAACCCTATCTAACTAAAAATGCCGAGGTTTCTAAATCGGGACTTTTGATGAACTTTATTTATCATGATATCAAAACGCAAAATGATAACGAATTTAATTTTTTTATGAAACCTGCAAGTTTGGAACTTAACGCTCACACCAATTTTCAAAAAATCCTTAAAGGGGAAATGGATATAAAAGACTATATCAAGCAACAAAACGAACAAAAAATGAGTTTTGATTTATATCTTTATGTAAATGGAGTGGATAAAAAAAATACTTCCCAAGATAAACTTTCAGTCTTTTTTCAACAATATGTTAATTATCAAAAAGATATGGATTTAAGAGAATTTGCAAATTCAAGTTCTATTTTTCAAATTTATATTGATGAAAATCATAATGAATTTAATTCTATTAAAGAAGAATACCAAAGCCAAAATCAAGATTTAAAAAAACTAGATAATGCCAATCATATGCGTTCTAGCTCCATAGAAAATTTTCTAGATCGTCGCCAAAAACAAGCAAATTTAAACAAAATATTAAATTCCTATTTGTCTGTATTACTTTAATATATTTTTAATATTACATATAGTAAAATTGTTCAATTTATGTTTATATAATATTAATCTTTTGTTAAAAGGATGTTTAATGTATAATCTAGAAAATAATTTTTCCATGTATGATGAGCTTTTAGATAAACAGCATTTGAATTTATATAAACTTTCAAATAAACTTTCTTTAATGAATAAAAGATGTGTGAGTTCTAAAGAAATAAAAATTGTTCTTAAAGAACTTTTAATACTTTTAAATCATCACTTTTCGGATGAAGAAGCTTTTATGCAACATATCCAATACCCTGATTTATCCGCCCACTTGCGTATCCACAGACGCATACTCATGCAAGTAGAAAATATCATTATAAGCAATTCCAAATTTATCAATGTTATGACAGAAGGATTGGATAAGGTTTTAAAAGATATTATACATATTCATATCACAGAAGAAGATACCAAAGTGTCTCTTTATTACGAACAAAAATTCATTTATAAAAAGTAAAGTGATACTTTACTAAGTTATAACTTGAAAAATTGAAATTAAATGTATAAATTTTTTATCTCTTTTTCGGTAAAATTAAAAATATCTAAACAAATCAAACTTAATTTTTCAAAAAAATATCCAAAAAAAATGCCTTTCTTTCAAGAAATTTATTTCTTAATTCTTTTCAATTTTGCTATAATTTTTAAACTAGAATTTATATTTTTCTGTTATCATCCATTTTCATAATAAAGATAAAAAATATCCGAATTAAAATTAAGGATAAAATAAGGAAATTAAAGTGAAAGTTTATTTAGACAATAACGCAACAACGATGCTTGATCCAAATGCATATGAATTAATGTTGCCATTTTTAAAAGATATGTATGGAAATCCAAACAGTCTTCATCAATGGGGTAGCGCTACTCATCCTGCCTTAAGAGAAGCTATGGATAAACTGTATGCAGGACTTGGCGCAAATGATCTAGATGATATAGTTATAACCTCCTGTGCCACTGAAAGTATCAACTGGGTACTTAAGGGTATATATTTTGATCATATTTTGGATAAAGAGCGCAATGAAGTAATTATCTCTAGCGTAGAACACCCAGCAGTGGCTGCAGCAGCTCAATTTTTAAAAAGTTTGGGTGTAAAGCTTATAGAACTTCCGGTAAATGAAGAAGGAATTTCCACTCCTCAAGATTTGCAAAATGTGATCAGTGATAAAACTGCACTTGTGAGTGTAATGTGGGCCAATAACGAAACAGGAATGATTTTTGATATCCAAAAAATGGCAGACATTGCCCATGAATTTGGAGCACTTTTTCATACAGATGCTACTCAAGCAGTAGGAAAAATCAAAGTGAATTTAAACCAAGTAGGAGTTGATTTTGCTTCATTTTCAGCTCATAAATTCCATGGACCAAAAGGCGTAGGTGGACTTTTCATTAAAAAAGGACTTAAGCTCACTCCTCTTTTACATGGCGGAGAACATATGGGAGGTAGAAGAAGTGGTACATTAAATGTGCCTTATATAGTTGCTATGGCAGAAGCTTTGCGTATTGCAAATACCATGCTTGATTTTGAAGACTCACATATTCGCCGTTTAAGAGATAAACTTGAAGATAGCATTTTAACACTACCTGATACTAGTGTAGTAGGTAAAAGAGAAAACCGCGTTCCTAACACAATTTTAGCAAGTATTAAGGGCGTTGAGGGTGAAGCTATGCTTTGGGATTTAAATAAAAATGGCATTGCAGCAAGCACCGGATCAGCCTGTGCTAGTGAGGCTTTAGAAAGCAATCCTATCATGGAAGCAATTGGAGCTGAAAATGACTTAGCGCATACAGCTTTAAGACTTTCTTTATCGCGCTTTAATACAGAAGATGAAATTGATTATGCAGCAAAACAAATCAAGGCTGCCGCAGAACGCTTAAGAGCAATTTCTTGTACTTATGCTTATAATCCAAATAATTATAAATAAAAGGATAAAAAATGGGAAAAAATAGTTTAATTGGTGGATCTATCTGGGATGAATACTCACAAAAAGTTCAAGATAGAATGAATAATCCACAACATATGGGGGAATTTACAGAAGAAGATGCTAAAAATAGAAATGCTAAACTTATTGTAGCTGATTTTGGCGCAGAAAGCTGTGGCGATGCTGTAAGACTTTTTTGGCTTGTGGATGAAAAAACAGATATTATTATTGATGCTAAATTTAAAAGTTTTGGTTGTGGAACCGCTATAGCAAGTAGCGATACAATGGTAGATCTTTGTATAGGAAAAACTGTGGATGAAGCAGTTAAAATTACTAACTTGGATGTAGAATTTGCAATGCGAGATAATCCAGAAACTCCAGCCGTTCCGCCTCAAAAAATGCATTGTTCGGTTATGGCTTACGATGTGATTAAACAAGCAGCAGCACACTATAAAGGAATCAATCCTGAAGATTTTGAAGATCAAATCATAGTTTGCGAGTGTGCTAGAGTAAGTCTTGGAACCATCAAAGAAGTGATCAAACTCAATGATTTACATACTGTAGAAGAAATCACTCAATACACTAAAGCGGGCGCTTTTTGTAAGTCCTGTGTAAAACCAGGAGGACATGAAAAAAGAGAATACTATCTGGTTGATATCTTAGCTGAAACAAGAGCTGAAATGGATAGAGAAAGACTTAAAAATGCTGTGAAAAGTGATGTGGCTTTTGATGAAATGACTGTAGTGGGTCAACTAAAAGCGGTAGAAGCTGTTTTAGATGCAGAAATTCGTCCTATGCTTCATAGCGATGGCGGGGATTTAGAAGTGATTGATATCCAAAAAGCTGAAGGTGCAGCCATTGATGTATATATTCGTTATCTTGGAGCCTGCAGTGGATGTTCAAGTGGAAGTGGTGCAACTCTTTATGCTATCGAAACCATCTTACAAGAAGAACTTAGCCCAAATATTCGCGTTATGCCAGTTTGATATTTAGAATAGTAAGAGTATTTCTTACTATTCATCTTTATACTGCCTTAGGCTTTAAATCAAGCGGGGGTAAATTTTCTATATAAATACTACGGCTTGGGAAAGCAAAAGTTAAACCATTTTTCTCAATAATACGCATAAACTCAAGCATTAATTCTTGTCTAGCTTCTCTAAATTCTTTCGCACCTATAGCCTTGGTGTAAAAATACAATTCTATGTTAATACTACTATCTGCAAATTCGCTCAAAGCAACATAGCAAGCATTTTTATAACCCTCAAGATCATTGATGGAAACTAAATTTTGACGATATTTTGTTGTATGATCACCATATTTTAATGCTCCATCATCTTCATGTGCCACCAAAGGGCTTGTATTTAAAAGCTCTTTTAAATCTTTTACACAATTTTCTAATTTTTCAGGAGTAGCATCATAACCAACGCCAAGATATATTTTAACATGGCGCCCCATGCGTCTTTTGCTCCAATTTTTTATATTTGCTCCCATGATGGTAGAATTAGGTAAAAATACAAGACAATTATCAAAAGTTCGAATGGTTGTCTTTCTAAGTCCTGTTTCAACCACTGTGCCTTCTACTCCAGAAACTTCAACCCAATCCCCTTGATTAAAACTATTATCAAACAATAAAAGTATAGAAGCAAAAAAGTTTGCAATAATATCTTTTGCGGCTAAAGCTACAGCTAAACCACCGATTCCTAAAGATGCCACAATAGCCGAGATATTAAAACCAAGTTGTGCTAAAATATAAAGAAGTGCAATCACAAAAATTACAAAATATAAAATTTTAATAACTAAATTTACAACTTCTTTTTTACCACTCTTTTGAGCAAGTTTTGAAACCAAAACCACACCATATCCATCAAGTATTTTTAAAATCAACCAAGCAATCAAAACAGCATAAATAATATGAAAAAAATTGCTTAAATTAATACTTAAAGGAGCAGGATAAGTTATTATTGTAAGACAAAGTGAAATAGCATAACAAACAAGCAAAAAGCCCACAGGTTTTTTGATATTATCTATAAAAATAACCTTGACATCATCTGCATCACTTTTATTACGATAAACCAAACGAACAAGTATAAAATAAACTATATTTGAAAAAAAGCGTCTTAAGGACATAAAAAAAGCTAAAACCAAAAGCGAGATAACTATCTTGCCTGTATTCATAAAACCAATATCTACTGTTTCGTTAATCCGATCTATCCATACTTGAAGCTCGAGCAAAGAAAAGATATAATTACTTTCTAACAAATCTGCATTCGCACGCAAATATTTTAAAATTTCTATATAAGCATCCACAGCATTAAAGATAATTTCCTCTTTATTAGAGATTTTTTCTAATTCAGATGGATTATCGATCTTAGCTTTATAAGCACTAAGATCGACATCGGTTGCAGCTTGTAAATTTTCCATCGCTTTATCAACTGTAGTTGTTATACTTTCACTATCTGCTGCATTTTTAAAAAGTTTTTCAAGCTCAAATAAAGACGAATAAAAACTTTTAACAATATTTAAATATATGATATTTAAAGTTGTGTCCACATAAATATAAGGTTTATTTATGCTTTTCTTTTGCAAGTCTAGTAAATTTTGCCTTGTTTTTAAAAAATTTTCTACGGCTTTTTCATTGATTTGTTGCTTTACTATCATATCAGGCATTTTAGAAAGAATAGATTTTTTATCTTTTTCAAATTCACTTAAAATTCCATCATAAGAGCTTGAATTTTCATCATTATTACTTTTAAATTCTTTAATTTGGCGATTTAAATCAATATATTTTTGCACCAAGCCATAAACGCTCTTATCTTGTACACTTGCATTGGTATCTATAAGGCGAAATTCATCCCCCCAAATACATGAAATACCCAAAAGGAGTAAAATTATTATTTTTTTCATTGTATTTTCCTATCTTGAATTAATTTAAAAATTTTAGTTTTAAAATCATACTCATATATTTCACCCGTTTCAATGATATAATACCAAGCATGAACTTCTAATTTTCCTTCATCTAAAGCTTCTTGAACCCCTGGATAAGTAAAAATATTTTGCAAAGAATTCACCAAATTAAGCTTTTCAGTAAGCCAAGAACGCATAGCCACATCATCTCTTGCAAAGATCGTAACATCTCTTTTTATAGGATCAAGCATGGTAAGCCATTTTTTTACATTGGGAATTTTATCTAATTCTTCATCAGAGTAATATAGCGCATTACAGCCACCACAATTACTATGTCCGCACACAACAATATTTTTAATATGTAAAGAATTTAAAGCATATTCTATCGCCGAAGTAGTTGCCAAATAATCCTGACCCACACGATAAGGCGGAACAATATTTGCAATATTTCGTATAACAAAAAGCTCACCAGGACCTGTATTAGTGATTAAATTAGGGATCACTCTAGAATCAGAGCAACCTATAAAAAGAGTGTGAGGATTTTGCTTATTTTTAAGACTTTCAAAAAGTTCTTCATGCTCTTTGAAATCCTCTTGCATAAATTTAATCGCACCGTTAATAAGATTATCCATATATCAACCTAATCGAAAAATCGAAAAATTATAACAAAATTTTGGCAAAGAATTGTACTAGCAAAAATTAAATAAAATTAACCTTTTATTAAATATTTTATGTTAGAGTTCGCTCAAGATTTAGCCTATAAATCGAAATCTTTTAAGGAGGATGAAGATGAGTCTTTATGATAGAGACTATTCACGATCAAGAGAATTTGAAAATACTCGTTCAAGTGAACTTGGTATTTTTATTAAACAAACTTATCAACTTTTTGCAGCTTCTCTTTTAGCAGCAACCGTTGGTGCTTATGTAGGAATTTACGCTTTAGCAGCATTTTTTATACAATCTCAAGTAACTTTTTGGATACTTTTTGCTGTCGAAATAGGACTTTTAATTGCTTTGCAATTTAAAAAACGCGAAGCTCCACTAAATTTAATTTTGCTTTTTGGTTTTACTTTTTGTTCGGGTTTAACTCTAACACCATTACTTATTTCTGTTCTTGCGCTGCCAGCAGGTGGAGTAATCATCGCTCAAGCTTTTGCTCTAACAACAGTAGCTTTTGCAGGACTTAGTATTTTTGCTATGAATACCAAAAAAGATTTCACGCTAATGGGTAAAGCTTTATTTATAGTTTTAATCGTTGTTGTAGCGGCTTCTTTGCTTAATATCTTTTTCCAAAGTAGTTTATTGAATTTAGCTATTTCAGCCATAGCAGCAATTTTGTTTTCATTTTATATTCTTTATGATACACAAAACATCATTCGCGGAAATTATGAAACTCCGATCGAAGGTGCTGTGGCACTTTATCTTGACTTTGTAAATCTTTTTGTATCTTTACTTAATATCCTAAGAAGTTTCAATAGCAGATAATTTTTGCGGGAAGTCCCCGCAAAAATTCTTAAAAATTTCAAATCTTTTCAAGTTTTATTTGGTTACAATATCTAACTCAAAAAATTTTTAAAATTTAGGAAAAATTTATGATTACTCTTTTAACCATTTTGCAGTTTATTATCGTTGTTATCATTTGTATAGCTGTTCTACTTCAAAAAAGTTCAAGCATAGGACTTGGGACTTATAGTGGAAGTAATGAAAGTTTATTTGGAGCAAAAGGACCTGCAGGATTTTTAGCAAAATTTACTTTTGTAATGGGAATTTTACTGATTGCTAATACTATAGGTTTGGGATATTTATACAATAGCGCAAGTAAAGATTCTTTAGCTAGAAAAAATTAAAATCGAAACAAATACAAGCATTCCTACTGCTCCAAATACTATAAATGCACCAGCTATTCCAAGTGCTCCGCAAATACCTAATGAAGCAAACACAAGTAAGTAATTTATAAGGAAAAAGTATGATTAATGAAATTTTAAACAAACAAAAAACCCAAAGTGAAAAAAGCTTAGAAGCTTTAAAAAAAGACTTTACCACTCTACGCACAGGTAAGGTTAATACACATATCTTAGATCATATTCAAGTAGATTACTATGGCTCTTTAACTCCTTTAAATCAAGTTGCAACTGTTTTAGCAAGTGATGCTTCAACAATAAGCATTACCCCATGGGAAAAACCTATGTTAAAAACTATAGAAAGTGCTATTGCAGCAGCAAATATAGGAGTAAATCCAAACAATGATGGCGAGAGTGTAAAATTATTTTTTCCTCCAATGACAAGAGAACAAAGAGAAGAAAATGTAAAACAAGCTAAAGCTATGGGTGAAAAAGCAAAAGTTTCAGTAAGAAATATACGCAAAGATGCAAATGATGCGGTAAAAAAACTTGAAAAAGATAAAGCCATTTCAGAAGATGAAGCTAAAAAAGCTTATGATGAAGTACAAAAATTAACAGATACTTATACTGCAAAAATCGATGAAAGTGTAAAAAATAAAGAAAGTGAACTTTTAAAGGTTTAAAAATGAATTTAGAGCAAATTTATAAAGATTGTGGAGCTTATCTACAAGGACATTTTTTACTTAGTTCAGGCAAGCACTCTGAATTTTATCTTCAAAGTGCTAAAGTCTTAGAAAATCCAAAATTAGCAGCAAAACTTTGTGATGAACTTGCTAAAATTATAGCTGAATTTAATATAGAATTTGACAGCATTTGTTCCCCTGCTTTGGGAGGAATTTTAGCAGGATACGAACTTGCTAGAGCTTGTGATAAGCGCTTTATTTTTACTGAAAGAGTTAACGGAGAAATGACTCTAAGACGCGGTTTTGAAGTTAAAAAAGGTGAAAGATTTATCATTTGTGAAGATATCATCACAACGGGCGGAAGTGCTTTAGAAAGTGCTAAAATCATAGAAAGCCTAGGAGGAGAAGTTTTAGGATTTGCAGCATTAGCAAATCGCGGTTTTTGCGCAGTTGAAAATTTAAAAAATCCTAGAAAACCAAGCGCAAAACTACCTGATAATTTACCTCTTTTTACTTTAGGAAATTTTGATTTTCAAATTTATGATGAAAATGACTGTCCACTTTGCAAACAAGGAAGTAAAGCCATTAAACCAGGAAGTCGCGGAAATTAAATGAAAACCAAGGCAAAAATAGCCTCTAGATGGTTAAGATTTAGGGCTTTGCTTATAGATATATTTTTAATTTATGTTCCTATCTTGTATTTATTTTATTTTTTATTGGGCTCTAAGGAAGCTTTTTTAAACAACTCCTATATCACAGCCCTATGCACTTTCTTATTTGGTTTTATTCAAGCTTTATTTTTAGCCTCAAAAGCTCAAAGTCCAGGGCTTAAGGCTTATGATCTTTATTTAATCGATTTAAAAACAGGTAAGAAAATAAGTTTTTTTAGAATTTTATTAAGATATATTATATTTATTATAAGTTTTGGGTTGATTTTTGGTTTATTTATAAGTTTTTTAAGAAAAGACAAACTAAATTTACATGATATTCTAACTCAAACTTGTATAGTTACAAAGGTATAAAAGGAAGGTAAAAATGCAAAGAAAAAGAATTTATAATCCAAGTTCAAATGAAACATTAACAGATCGTAAAGTTTTTAGCGGAAATCCTCATGGAATTTTAAATTTTACAAAAGCAAAATACACTTGGGCTTTAAAATTATGGGATTTAATGGAAGCAAACACTTGGTTTCCAAAAGAAGTGGATACAACTAAAGATGCACTAGATTATCGCTGTAATTTAACTGCGGGCGAAAAAAGAATGTATGATCTTGTTTGGTCTCAGCTTATTTCTATGGATAGCTTTCAAACCAACAATCTAGCAGATAATATCAATCCTTACATCACTGCTCCTGAAATCAATGCAGTTTTGGCACGCCAAGCTTATGAAGAAGCCAATCATTCAAAATCTTATGCGGTAATGGTTGAAGCTATTTGTGATAATACGGATTTAATCTACGAAATGGAAAAACACGATGAAACCTTGCGTGAAAAAAATGATTTTATTTCAAGCATCTATGAAGAATTAGCTGGCGATGTGGATGATAATAAACTTCTTTTGGCAATGGTAGCAAATCAAATTTTAGAAGGAGTGTATTTTTATAGTGGATTTACCGCGATTTACGCACTTGCAAGAGCAGGTAAAATGTTGGGCTCTGCTCAAATGATTCGTTTCATTCAAAGAGATGAAATCACTCATCTTTTACTCTTTCAAAATATGATTAATTCAGTTCGCAAAGAAAGACCTGATTTATTCAATGAAAACAATATCAGTAAAATTTATGATATGTTTAAAAAAGCAGGTGATTTGGAAATCAAATGGGGAAAATACATCACTCAAAATCAAATCATGGGATTTACGGACGATATCATAGAAGAATACATCCACTATCTTGTAGATCAAAGACTTATTGCTATCAATCTTGATAAAATTTATAATGCAAAACATCCTATCAAATGGGTGGATGATTTTTCTAAATTTAATGATCAAAAAAGCAACTTCTTTGAAAGTAAGGTTACGAACTATTCTAAAGGTAGTATAAGCTTTGATGATTTTTAAAAATTCTTGAAAATTGACTTTGATGAAAAAAGATTTTTGCGCAAAACCAAACCATACCTTGCTTTGTGATTTTTATGAATTAACCATGATGCAGGGTTATTTTTTAAATGGTCTTGAAAACAAAATAGCTTATTTTGATATATTTTTTAGAAAAATTCCTGATCATGGCTCTTTTGCTATATTTGCAGGACTTGAAGATATTCTAGAATTTGTATCTTGTTTGCATTTTGATGAAGACGATATAGCTTATTTACGCTCTCAAGGGATCTTTAAAGAAGAATTTTTAAGATATTTGAAAAATTTTAAATTTAAGGGCGAAATTTATGCCATGCAAGAAGGTGAGATCATCTTTCCTAATGAACCTTTGATGATCATCAAAGCCAATGCTATTGAAGCACAAATTCTTGAAAGCTTTTTACTTTTAAGCATCAATCATCAAAGTCTAGTTGCTACAAAATCCAATCGTATCGTAAGGGCGGCTAAAAATCTTAGTGTGCTTGAATTTGGTACACGAAGAGCTCATGGAAGTGAAGCAGCGCTCAAAGGAGCAAGAGCAGCTGTAATAGGAGGTTGCAAGGCTAGTTCTTGCACACTTGCAGGAAAAAATTATGGCATTATGGTAAGTGGGACTATGGCGCATTCTTGGGTGCAAATGTTTGATGATGAATTGAGTGCTTTTTGTCGTTATTTAGAACTTTATCCTCAAAATCCTATTTTACTCATCGATACTTATAATTATAAACAAGGATTAGAAAATGCGATCAAAGCATTTAGGAAATTTAAAATCAAACAATGCGGTGTGCGTATTGATTCTGGAAATTTACAAATACTCAGTAAAGAAATTCGTGCTATTTTAGATAAAAATGATTTAAAAGAATGCAAAATCATTGTTTCCAATTCTTTAGATGAAAAAAGTATAGATAAACTGCTTAAAAATAATGCTCCTATTGATGCTTTTGGAGTGGGTGAAAAACTCATCACTGCTTCAAGCGATCCTATTTTTGGTTGCGTTTATAAACTCGTTGCCATAGAAGAAAATAAACTCATCACGCCTAAAATCAAAATCAGCGAAGACAAGCAAAAAACAACTCTTCCACATTTTAAAAAGCTTTTTAGAATTTATGATAAAAACACTCAAAAAATACTTTTTGATGAGCTTTATATCTATAACGAAAAATTACCTCAACTCGATGAAAATTTAGAAAGAAAAGAACTTTTAAAATGTGTGTTTAAAGAAGGTAAAATTCTTAATAAACAAAAAAATGTAGAAGAAATTGCTCTATATACAAAAAGTCAAATTTCAAAGCTAGATGAAAAATTTCTTGATTTTAACAACAAAGAAAAATATAAAATCAAACTCTCAAAAGATTTAACAAAACTAAGACAAAATTTTACAAATAAAACAATGTAAAAAATTTTGCCAATATAACTCAAATACCCAAATTCACCTATTTAATTCAAACAAAATAGATAAATTTGAGCTTTTGATAAAAACATTATCGTATTTTCAAATTTTAAATCAATTCAAAAAATCATTTTTAAATTCAACATAATTTAAAGCAGATTGTTTTAAAAATGCCACTTCTTCATCGCTTAGTTCGCGTACAAGTTTTGCAGGATTTCCAAGTATGAGTGATTTGGGTGGAAATTTCTTGCCTTTGGTTACCACACTACCTGCACCCACTATACTGTCATCCCCTATAGCCGCATCATCCATAATCACTGTATTCATCCCCACAAGCACACGAGAGCCGATCTTGCAAGCATGGATTACGCAATTATGCCCTATGGTAACATCATCTCCTATATAGGTAGGAAAACCTGCATCTTTTAAACTTCCATCTTCATTAAACTCTCTATGCCACACATGGATAGTGGTTAAATCTTGTATATTTGTTCTTTTTCCGATTTTAATAAAATTAACATCGCCTCTTAAAACACAATTAAACCATACACTGCTTTCATCACCGATCTCTACTTCCCCTATGATCTTAGCTCCCTCTGCAACGAATACATTTTGACCTAAATTTGGAAATTTATCTTTAAATCGAATAAGCATTTTCATCCTTTTTTATTTTTAGTATAACCAAAATATCAATAAGAAAAACAAATTTTTAGTTTTTAATCAAATTTTGAAATTTTATTCGTTACAATTTGCCATTTACGAGGAGAAACAATGAACGCATTTGAGCAAAAACGATGTCAAAGCATGGCTGAAGAAATCGCACAAAAAGTATTTATTAATGAAGAGCTTTTTAATGCTTTCTGTCAAGTTCCACGCGAAATTTTTTCTCCACTTAAAGCTCATGCTTATCGTCTTGATGCTTTACCTTTAGCTAATTCTCAATGGATCAGCTCTCCTTTAACTGTAGCTAAAATGACCATGGCTTTGAATTTTAAAGATGCAGATAGTGTCTTAGAAATAGGCTGTGGAAGTGGTTATCAAGCAGCGATTTTAAGTAAGGTTATCAGGCGTGTTTTTACCATAGAACGCATAGAAAATTTAGCCAAAAAAGCAGCGCAAACCTTTAGGGAATTAGAACTTTTTAATATCAATGTTAAATTTGAAGATGGGCAAAATGGATGGAAAAATTATGCGCCTTATGATAGAATTTTATTTTCTGCTTATGCCACACAAATTCCTGAAATTTTACTCGATCAGCTAAGCGATGGGGGCATACTTGTAGCCCCTATTTTGCACAATGGCAAACAATTTATCACACGTATAACCAAAAATGGCACTCATTTACAAAAAGAAATTCTAGAAGAATGTCTTTTTGTGCCTATAGTAGACGGAAAAGAATAAATTTTTATCAATAAAAATTTATTCAAAACTTTTAAAAACCTTTCTTAACTTCTCGCTCATTTCATCTATATGGCTTTTTTCTATGATCAAAGGAGGTAAAAATCTCAAATCATTCTCCCCGCAACTGATAAGTAAAAGAGAATTTTCTTGACATTTTTTAATCACCTCAGCTACTTTAACACTTTTATCAAGACTAAGCCCTTGCATAAAGCCCAAACCTTTTCTTTTTTTACAAAAACTAAATTCTTTGATAAGATTTTCCAAGCTTTGTTCCAAATAAGGCGTAAGTTTAGAAACATTTTCTAAAATTTTTTCTTTATTAAAAATTTCAAAAACTGCATTAACACCTGCACAAACTAAAGGATTTCCTCCGTAAGTGCTTCCATGATCACCCGCTTCTAAAGATTTTTGTGCCACTTTTTCACTCACTACAAAAGCTCCGACACTAAGCCCACACCCCAAAGCTTTAGCAGAAGTCATTACATCAGGTAAAATTCCTGAGTGCTCGTAAGCAAAAAATTTACCACTTCGCCCCATACCGCATTGAATTTCATCAGCGATCAATAATATATCTTTTTCATCACAAAGCTTTCTTAAAGCCTTGTAAAAATCTTTTTGAGCAGGATTGACACCACCTTCTCCTTGCACACTTTCTAAGATAATAGCGCAAGTTTTTTCATTGACTAAGCGTTCTACACTTGAAAAATCATTATACTTTGCAAATTTAACACCTGAAATTAAAGGCTTGAATGGCTTTTGGTATTTTTCATTGGCGGTTAAAGATAAAGCTCCTAAAGTTCTTCCATGAAAAGAATGTTTAAAGGCTATAAAATTTCCACCCTTAACACCTTTATTAAAAGCATATTTTCTAGCGACTTTCATCGCTCCTTCTATGCTTTCTGCTCCTGAATTTGTAAAAAATACACGCTCTAAGCCACTCGCTTTAGCTAAATGCTTGGCTGCTTGGGCTATGTTTTCATTATAATATAAATTGCTAGTATGTAAAAGTTTATCAACTTGAGCTTTAATCTTAGCATTAAATTCAGCATGATTATATCCTAAAGCACATACACCTATACCACTTGAAAAATCAAGATATTTTTTACCCTTGTCATCTAAAAGATAAACCCCTTCTCCGCTTTCTAAAACAATATCAAAACGCTTATAAGTAGGGATAATATGACTTTGCTCTTTATAATTCATTTTCATCCTTTAACCCACTAAAGTCCCAATACCCTCATCGGTAAAAAATTCAAGCAATAAAGAATGCTTCACGCGTCCATCTAAAATGTGTACTTTCTTAACTCCACTTTCACAAGCATCTATGCATGATTTTAATTTTACATGCATACCTCCTTGAATTTTGTCAACCAAAGCTTTTGCTTGAGTTATAGAAATTTTAGAAATTAAAGAATTTTTATCTTCAAAATTCTCATAAAGCCCCGCAGTATCGGTTAAGAAAGCAAGCTTTTCAGCCTTTAAAGCTTTGGCAATAGCACAAGCTGCATCATCGGCATTGATATTGTAAGTATTGAAATTTTCATCCATTCCAATAGGAGCTATGATAGGCAAAAAATCTTTTTCTAAGAGATCTTGCAAAATACTTGAATTTACCTTTTGTATCTCACCTACAAAACCTAAATTCTTATCCTTTTGCGTGCATTCTAAAAGCCCGCCATCCTTGCCACAAAGCCCTATAGCTTTAACGCCTAAATTTTGCAAGCTGTGGACTAAATTTTTATTGATATAATTTAGCACCATACTTGCTACTTCTGTTGTGGCTTGGTCACTCACCCTAAGTCCGTTATTAAACTCGCTTTTTACGCCTAGTTTTTCGCACATTTTAGAAATATCTTTACCCCCGCCATGAACGATAATAGGCTTTAAGCCTACGAGTTTTAAAAGAGCTATATCTTGCATCACACAATGTTTAAGCTCCTCATTTTCCATAGCCGAACCGCCGTATTTTATAAGTATAATTTTTGAGCTGAATTTGCGTATATAAGGCAAAGCTTCGATTAAGACATTTGCTTTTTCTAAATATTTTTGCATGATTTAACCTCAAACATTAAAACTGGTTTGATTGTGAGAATTGAGCGATAAATCATAATAATTCGCATCTTCTCTTAAGGTAAAACCATAATGCTTCCAAAATTCATTACCCAAATCATTACTCTTAAAGGCTATCAGTGCAATTTTATTAATCTTCTCGGATTTTAACGCCTCAAGACAAAATTTTGTCATTTCATGGGCTATACCCTTTTTTCTGTGATCTTTATGCACACACACATGATAAAAGCCTCCCGTGCGTCCATCGTGTCCACAAAGTATACTTCCAACAATTTCTTGATCAACCACAGCTACTGCGCTAAGATTTGGATTTCTATCTAAAAATCTTTCTATATTTTCTTTACTATCATCAATCGATCGAATTCCAAAACCTTTGATATCACACCAAAGCTTGTAAACTCCTTCATAATCACTTTTTTGCATTGCTCTAACTTGCAATTTTTATCCTTTACAAATTTGCAAAGAATTTAAGTCCTTCATCTTCATCAAAATCAAACATTAAATTCATATTTTGAACAGCTTGTCCTGCTGCACCTTTGATTAAATTATCAATAGCACCTAAAACAATAATACGATTTGTGCGTTCATCGATGCTGAAATTTATATCCGCAAAATTGCTTGATTTAACCCACCGAGTCTGCGGAAACGACTGCGGCGGTAAAAGCCTTATGAATTTCCTGTCTTGATAATATTTTTGATAAATTTCACGAATTTCTTTTTCGCTTACAGAATGTTTTAAATTTGCATAAGCAGTAGTTAAAATTCCCCTTTGCATAGGTACTAGATGAGGGGTAAATTGTAAAGTGATTTTCTCTCCTGCTGCATAGCTTAAATACTCTTCGATTTCAGGGGTATGGCGGTGTGAAGCTAAGCCATAAGCCTTGATATTTTCATTTACTTCACAAAAAAGATTTTCTACTTTTGCACTTCTTCCTGCACCGCTGACTCCACTTTTTGCATCGATAATCACCGAATTTAAATCAATCATTTTTTCTTTAAAAAGCGGATAAAGACTGAGTATAGAGCAAGTAGTGTAACAACCAGGATTTGCGATTAAATTTGCATTTTTTATCTCTTCTTGATAAAGCTCGCAAAGTCCATAAACTGCATTTTTTAAAAGCTCTTGATTAGGATGAGTAAATTTATACCAAAGCTCATAATCTTTAGGGTTTTTAAGACGAAAGTCAGCACTTAAATCTATGATTTTCATCTTCTTTAACAAAGTTTCACTAAAAAGTTTGGCGCTGAATTCATGTGGAGTAGCAGTAAATAAAACATCAAGTTCAAGTTCATCTAATTTTTTATCTTCAAAAATTAAATCTAAAGGAGTGTTGGGATAAAGCTTCATATAGCTTTGTCCCACACTTGAACTAGAGCCTATATAGGAAATTTCTACTTTAGGATGATTCAGTAAGATACGCACAAGCTCATTGCCTGCATATCCACTTGCTCCTAAAATTCCTACTTTTAATCCCATTCTCATCCTTACTGAATTTCAAATGGATTAATTATAAACAAAAAATGCTTAAAATAACACTTATTAAATTAAAAACTATATCTTAAATTTGCGTTCATACTCCAGTCAATATTTAAATCACCCAAAAAGCTTTTTTCAAAGTCTAAGCTCAAGCGAGTATTGCGGTTTATCTCATAAGAGGTATTTAAATTTATAAATATCCTATCATCTTTTAAACCATCAAAATGTCTTGTTCCAAGATTATCGGTAAAGGTTTTTTGACCTGATTTTTTTAAATCACCCATATACCCAAGCCCTGCTCTTAAATTCAATTTGGTATCTTTAATATTATTTGCACCTATGAAAAGTGTACTTTTTAATACTAAAGGTATATAAGAATCAAGCTTGATATCTACGTTTTGATTACGTAAATGGATATTATCAACATACCCACTGATAAATTCAATCTGTGGTTCAAGATAAAAATTTTGTAAATATTTTCTATATCCTAACTCCAAGCTCGTGATTATATTATTAGATATACCGGTGTTAAGCGGTAAATTAACATTTGGCAAAAAGCTTGCACTCATATCATTTTGATATCTAACATAACGCAACACAAAGTCAAGATATAAATCATTTTGGAACAAAAAGCTAAGATATTGCCCTAGTCCATAACCCTTACTTGTAATATCTAAAGAGCTTGAATTTAACTTAGTTTGAGTATAGTTTAACATCAAACCGCTATAAAGATTGAAATTTGAAAATTCACTTTGTTTATCCAAACCCGCTTGAATTTCAAAATAATTACCATTGCTGTTTTGATCACTCAATCTTCCACCAAAACTTCTTAACCAAAATCCATAAGCGTAAGGATTGTCACGAAGTTCACCCATCCTTTTTTGCATATTGTTCCACTCTGCTATATAATTTAACACAAAGTGATTTGCTAAAGAATTAGCAGTGTCTAAGGCTTGCTTATTATCTTCTACATAAAAGAAAGAATTATCTAAAGTTGGTTCCTCAGGCTTATTCCCAGGTTGCATGTCAGGCTTAATAGGCTTGCTAGCTCCTGTTTTTACAAGAGTCCATTCAGCCTTTTTTCCATCATGAGCAAATTTTACGTTAGGAACAAATTTACTAAAAGCTTGATTAAAAGCAGAAAAAGAAAAATATTTATCAGTGATTTGTTTTTTATCATCCGCCAAAGAAGCAACCAAAATACGATTTTGAGAACTTTCCCCTAATTTAAATAAAATACTATTATTTCTACCTTGGGTACTCTGGGTAGAAGTAATATTATCTTGAGTAGTAATATCTAAATGAAAAACATTATCTACTGCATTTAAATTTTCAGCATAAACATTTCCAGAAATAGTATTATCATGTAAATATAAATTTTTAGCTTTAATATTTCCTTTAAATTTAGATTGATTTAAAGAAACCATTTTTTCATTTTCTAAAGCTTTAATACTACCTTCAAAATTAGTTTTATAGATTGAAGCATAAGAATTATCTAAATTTAGATTACCCTTAAAATAAACTTCTTTAACTTCAGAATTATTGGTATTTTTTATATTCTGTGTATAAAACATCTCTTTACCTATACCTGTATAAGTAATATAACCATAATCCTCTCCCACATCTCTATCGAAAATATTTTCTGTATCCTTTTCATCAATACTTATTTCTTTACTGCCTAAGATGACGCTAGAATCTTTTGCGTTTAAATCTTGCACTTGTAAATTTGCATACGAAGAAAGGTTTAAGTATGAATGATCAAGATCAATTTCTTTTAAATTATAATGTCTAGTTTCCCAATCATCTTGAGCGATATTAACCCCTTTAGTAAAAGCGCTTTGTCCTATATTTGCAAGATTTTTTAAAGTATTTTCGTCAACATAAGCATGAATGATAGGATGACCTTGAAAATCAACTTTAGAATTATCTATCTTCATGGTACTTTTTGCATTATAAATATTTCCATCAAAGATGATTTGAGAATCTTTAATATTAAGCCCGAAATTATTATTGCTGATAAAATTTCCATGATAAATATAATTATTAGACTTTACAAAATTTAATTCCCCGTTTTCTTTTGAACTTGTGATAAAAACTTTATTAGAATTAGCCTGAATCTTATCTGTACTTAATTTTTGTCCATTTAAATCCAAAGTCCCACCATTTAAATAAAGGGTGTTAAAGTCGATATTATCAGCATGTGAGATCTTAAGAACCCCACCATTGACATAAATTTCTCCAAATTTTTTACCCTGTCCTGTGAGGCTTACCAAACCCTCGCCCATTCTAAGACCTGATTTTACATTATCACTTTGAATTTCTAATTCGCCCTGACCCATTTTATGTAAAAAATCATCTTCTTTTAATTTGGCATTATAAACTACTTTTGAACCAACATCTGTATAAATTCCACCCCCGATAAACCAACGGTCTCCTAAAATTTTCCATTCAGAGTTTGCTGCAAAATTTAAAACACTCGCACCCAAGTCAGTATTGCTTTTAAACTCGATAGTTCCACTTTTAGCAAAATAGAGGTCTTTACTTTTTTCCATTTCTTTAACGCGCTCTTCATAAATAATTCGACCGCCATCATTAAATAAAATATGACCTGAGTTTTGCTCACTAATAAATTCTACATTTTCTATATTTTTATTTCCATGTTTTAAAGTTCTATTTTCAAAAACATAGCTTCCATCTCCTAGTTTAATACTTTTTAAATCTTTAAAGTCCTCGATTAAAGGTTGATTGATTAAAGCATAATGAACTAAAGTACAATTATATCCTGCACTGAATTTAGTATTACAATCACTCTTACTGATCACTCCTATAAGATACCACTTTTTATCAAGCTTATCGTATACATATAAAGCTGAACCTGAATCCCCAGGTGCCGAGGAGCTTGTAAAATCATTTCTTTTTAATTGATTGTTATAATTGTTAAAGCTCAATAAAAATCTAGAGCGAATATCATTTTTATCGCCTAAAGTGACAAAGCCGCCTATATGGTATTTATCACTATCTGCTACCTTAGTAGGTTTTTTGGTGATATCTATATCTCCAACCCCTTGGATACCTGTTCCCTCACGAACAAAATACTCATATCTATCTTGATTATATAATTTTCCCTTACCTTGAGAAAGATCCGAAGTCTTTTGATACTTATCCTCATATCTTAAACTTTCTTCTTTAGCATCGCTAGCTTTTTCTATAAAATCAAGCTCTTTACTGATGCTTGCACTGATATTGAGATTTAATTTTTGCATTTTCAAAACAGCAAAATCTATATCATAAGCTTCTCTAGTTCTAAAATTATTACTTGCAGCTACAGCCCTACTTGCCACACCAGCGAAATATAAAGTTTCACCTCTCTTAAACGGAGTTAATTTACTGTCGGTCAATTTATCACGCCAAGTCATATGTGCAGCACCCACAGCAAAAGATTGTCCAATATTTGTATACTCTCCCTTTAAACGACCGCTAAAATTAGCAGCACCAAAATCAATCATAGGAGCGTTCAAATCAACTGCTTTTCCTTGCTTAGAAATAATTTGTATATTTGTCGCTCCTACCTTAAATTTTCCCTTATTTGAAGCAAAATCCAAATAATCTTGATAGCTAAAATCAGGATTTACCACAGAAGCAAAAACGCATTCAAAGGCACAGAGCATTAAAAGATATTTTTTCATGATTATCCCCTTTTTTTAATAGGTGATAATTTTATCACTTTTTAGCTGATGTGAAAATTAAATTTTTTTAAGTATGTATAATTGTTCTTGTATATGAATAGAGCGATTTTTAAGATTGCGAGAGGCTCTAAAAGTCGGATATTTTTGCTCTAGAATTTGGCATTTACCTAAGGTTTGCAAACGCTTTAAAAATTTTTCTTTTTTTACAAAACCCTCGCAATTGTAAGAAAGTAAAATGATTTTAGCTTTTAAATCACTAACAAGCTCAAACAAAGCATCTTCTGCTTGCTTTTCTTTATTAAAAACACTTCGGTTCCAATCCCTTGGTATGCCAGAAATCTTTGAAATTTCATCGGGTCTTTGATAATTTGCAATCAAATTAAGCATAAAATAATTCGAACTATAAGGATGTTGATTATAAGGAGGATCAAGATAGGCCACATCGATATTTTCAAGCTCTTTTGCAAGCAAATTAGCATCCTTTTGCACCACTTCAAATTCACAAGAAAAATTTGAAAAAATAGGCATTTTAAGCTCGATATCACCTTTGATGCGCTTTAAAGCATTTTGCGCCTCTCCGCCGAATTTACCCACTCCATCTCTACCCTTATAAAAACCCTTAAAAACTCCACTTGTATTTGAATGCACACTTGCTTCATAGATTAAAGGTGCTATAAAAAAATAGCTTTAGCTCTTCAGGAATTACCTTTTCAATTTTTTGTCTTAAGGTATCAAGATATAAAGCATTTTTAAGAGTATAAAAAACGCGTTCGTCCTTTTGGATACAAGATTCATTTTTTGGAGCGTAAAGTTCGCTTATAAAACCTGTTTGAAATTCTAAATTTTGAGTTAAAATTTTATGATAATGTTTTAAAAGTTCGGTTAAATTTTTATCTTTATTAGAAAGATAGCATTTATTGATGAGTTTAGAATAATTTTCTAAATCATTAGCGATAATAAAATGAGAATGTGCTTTTGCAAAACGACTTACAACACCTGAGCCACTAAAGACATCACAAAAGCTAAATTTATCTTGATTGAGTTCTTTTTTGGCTACCTTAAAGCCCTTATTTAAAAATCCTAAAAGTGCTCTTTTGTTACCCAAATAAGTAATGATTTGTTCTTTTAAAAAAGAGGGATTTTCTTTCAAAATTTTTAAACCTTTAAAAGCTTTATCTGCAAAAACAGATTAAGCTTTTTTTGGAGTTACGAGCATATTAACATAGCGTCCTTCAAAATTTGGCTCTTTGTCACGATTAGCATCATTTTCTATCATAGTCCAAATTTTTTCAAGCAAAACTACGCCTGCCTCAGGAGTCGCCATTTCACGCCCTTTTAAGAACACACGAAATCTCACATGCTTACCTTGTTCTAAAAATTCTAAAGCATGTTTTACTTTGTAATTTATATCATTTTGAGCGATTTTCACAGAAAGCTTGATTTCTTTTATATCGATCACTTTTTGTTTTTTCTTCGCTTCTTTTTGTTTTTTCTCTTGCTGATAACGGAATTTTCCGTAATCCATAATCTTACAAACAGGTGGCTTTGCATCTGCAGCTATCATTACAAGATCAAGTCCTAAACGATTTGCAATCTCCAAAGCTTCATCACTGCTGATAATGCCATATACTTTGCCATCATCACCTATACATCTGATTTCGTCCGCTCTAATTTCTTCGTTGAGCAATACTTCTTTTTCTTTACTCAAAAATGTACCTCACTCATTTTCTCCTTAACTAAGTTGATAAATTCTTCCAAGCTAAGATTTTTTTGCTCCTTAGCCCTTCTATCTCTTAAAGCAACGCTTCGCTTTGCCACCTCTTCATCGCCTAAAACTAAAATCATAGGTAATTTTTGTTTTTCAGCAGTGCGAATTTTCTTACTTAAACTCTCATTTTTCTCATATACTTCGCTATCGATATTTAATTCTAGCAAGGCTCTTTGAATTTCTTTTGCATAAGCAGTATGAGAATCAGAAATCGGCACTATACCTACTGCAGTTGGTGCGATAAAAAATGGAAATTCCCCTGCGCAATGCTCGGTTAAAATTCCTATAAATCTTTCAAAAGAACCCAAAATCGCACGATGAAGCATTACAGGTTGCTTTTTCTCATTGTTACTATCTGTATATTCTAGCTTAAAGCGTTCAGGAAGATTAAAATCTACTTGTATAGTCCCACACTGCCATTTTCTTTTTAAAGCATCCGTGATTTTAATATCGATTTTTGGTCCATAAAAAGCACCGCCGCCCTCATCAATGCCGTATTTTAAACCTTGCTCATCTAAAGCTTCTTTTAAAGCTTTGGTAGCTGTATCCCAAATTTCATCATCGCCTATAGCTTTAGCAGGTTTGGTTGAAATTTCCATCTCATAACTAAAGTCAAATAATTTCATCAAATTGTCAACAAAAGCTAAAATTTCAAGTACTTGCTCTTTAATTTGGCTTGGCATACAAAAGATATGTGCATCATCTTGAGTGAATTCTCTTACCCTAAAAAGTCCGTGTAAAACACCGCTTTTTTCATGTCTATGCACCACGCCGTATTCAAAAAATTTCAAAGGTAAATCACGGTAACTTCTTACATCACTCTGATAGATTTTAATGTGTCCTACACAATTCATTGGTTTTATGCCGTATTCTTGCTCATCAATTTGAGTAAAATACATATTTTCTTTATAGTTTGCATAATGCCCGCTAATCTTCCATGCATCTGCTTTTAAAAGCTCAGGCCCACGCACAGGCTCATAACCACGCAAACGATGAATTTTATAAAGCATTTGCTCCAGTTTTGATCTAAGTCTTGCACCATTGCTTAGCCAAATAGGAAGTCCACCACCTATCTCATCATCAAAAGTAAAGAGTTTAAGCTCAGTTCCTAATTTTCTATGATCGCGTTTTTTAGCTTCTTCTATGATTCTTAAATGCTCTTTTAAACTCTCTTTATCTGCAAAAGCAGTACCATAAATACGCGTAAGCATTTCTCTTTTTTCATCGCCACCAAGATAAGCTCCAGCAACGCGCGTAAGTGCAAAATTGCGTAAAAATTTGGTATTAGGTACATGAGGACCACGACAAAGATCTTCAAATTCTCCTTGTTTATAAATACTTACTTTTCCATCAGGAATACGGAGTAAAACTTCTTGTTTTAAATCGTCATCTTTAAATTTAGCGATAGCTTCGCTTTTTGTGATTTCGTATTTTTCGATTTCTTGTTTAGCTTCGGCAAATTCTTTCATCTTTTTTTCAATTTTTGCTAAATCCTCTTCGCCGATTTTAGAATTCACACGAAAATCATAATAAAAACCATCCTCTATCACCGGACCTACAAAAAATTTCGCTTCAGGATATAAGCTTTTGATTGCTTGTGCCATTAAATGTGCGCAAGAATGGCGTATCACCTCTAAACTTTGTTTAGAATTATCAAAATAAATTTCTTTTAAACCAGTAGAATTCTTACTTTGAGAATCAACTATTTTTTCATCATCTAAATATGCAATAATTTCTTTTTCCATAAATTTTTAACCTTTTTTGCTCACTGACTCTGTGAGTGTTTATAAAGTTCTAATTTTAGCTTTCTAAGACTTAATCTTTTTTGAAATTCAGCTTATTTTTAAAAAAATCTTAGAATAAATTTAACATTTATTTTACAACTTAAACTCACTTCCAGCATTTAAAATACCGCTATAATACAAATAAAAAAATAAAATTCCCAACACTATTCTATAAATTCCAAAAGGAATAAAATCAAATTTTGAAATGAATTTTAAAAAGAATTTAATCACAAAAACCGCCACTATAAAAGCCGTGACAAAACCTATGCTTAAAGGGACTAAAGCATTAGCATTGCTAAGAAGTTCAGGTTCTTTATAGATACTATAAGCAGTCGCGATTATCATTGTAGGGATAGCAAGCAAAAAGCTAAATTCGGCTGCTGTTTTACGGTTAAGCCCTAGCAAAAGTCCGCCTATAATACTTGCCCCACTCCTTGAAGTACCTGGAATCATTGCTAGAGATTGGATAATACCTATGCAAAAAGCTTGTAAAAAACTCACTTTTTCTAAAGAATCAGTTTTATATTCTTTATTTTTATGAGCTAATTCAATAACAATAAAAACAATACCACCCAAGATAAGCATCGCAACCACTACATAGCCATTGAAAAGCTCTTTTAAATACTTATAAAGCACAAGTCCTATGAGCCCTGTAGGAAAAAAGCCAACTGCAAGTTTAAACCAAATATCAAGCCCTTTAAAAAGCTTACGCCAAAACACAAAAAGCACTGCTAAAATCGATCCTAGTTGTATAATGATTAAAAAGCTTTTCCAAAATTCATTAATATCAATACCTAAAATAGTTGTTCCTAAAATCATATGCCCTGTAGAAGAAACAGGTAAAAATTCAGTCAAACCCTCAATGATTCCAAGTATTAAAGCGTGTAAATTATCCATAATTTTCCTTAAAATAAAAAAAGAATTTTACAGATTTTTTTTAAACACGACAAAAATACAAAAAATTTTCTTAAGGCTTATAAATACCAACCATCTTAAAATATCTTAAACGCTAATGAGTTTTAACAATACGCTTGATAAAATAAACTATCACTCCTATAAAAAATATCAAACCTAATAATTCATTATTATGTATATTTAAAAAGCTTAATTCCAAAGGACTTTCACTTCCACCCATGCTAACAGAAAAAACAGTAATCGCAGCTATAATAACGCCAAAAATACTTTCCCCTACGATAAGTCCTGAGGCAAATAAAGTTCCTTTTTGTTCATGAGCTGAAATTTTTTCATTTTTATGAGAATTATTTTGATATTTGTTTGCTAGATATCTCATCACAAAATATTTTAAAATTCCACCGATCACCAAAGGGATATTTACAGATGGTGGCAAATAAATACCAATACCCACAGCTAAAGGTGGCAAGGATAAATTGCCATTTTTTCTTAGTATCTTATCTATAATAATGATAAATACACCCACAACTACTCCAAAAGCTATATAACTCCACTCGATATTGTGGTTAAAAATTCCTTGTGCTATAGTACTCATTAAATTTGCTTGAGGAGCTGCAAGTGCGGATGAAGCATCCATACCCTCTCTTGGCATAGCCCCAACAAAGCCATAAGCTTGATAAAGCAAATTTAAAACAGGAACTATAGCTAAAGCTCCAAAAACACAACCTATGAGTAAAGCAACTTGCTGTTTCCAAGGGGTAGCGCCGACTAAATAGCCTGTTTTTAAATCTTGCAAATTATCGTTTGAAATAGCAGCAGTTGCCAAAATAACGCTGGTTGTAAAAATAGCTAAAGCTATAGCAAATTTAGAAAGCATAGGATCGTTAAATAAATTTGAGCCCAAAAGTAAAATCACCAAGGATGAAATAATAATCCCGATAAGCCCGATTCCTGAAATAGGAGAAGATGAAGATCCTACAAGTCCTGCCATATAGCCACAAGCTGCTGCAACAAAAAACCCTATCAATACAGAAATAATAGTACCCGTTAGAGCAAATAAAATCTGATAATAGCTGCTTAAATTTGCATCGGATACAAAACTATAAAAAGTAATAAATAAGCCTACAACCATCATTATAAAAAGTATAAAAATGCTTTTTAAAGAAAGGTCTTTATCTGTACTTTCTTGACTTTGTGTATCAGAAATTTTAACATTTTTTACAATTTCTTTAATACCATCAATCACGGGTTTTAAAAGCTCTATTAAAGTCCAAAGCGCTGCTATGGCGATCGCTCCAGTACCAATAAGTCTAACCTTAGCCGCCCAAACACTAGAAGCAAGCTCACTAGCATTTTTTATATTATCAAATTCAAAGCCTGAAAGATAAGGAGTAAAAACTCCCCATGCCAAAAACATTCCTACAAAAAGAGCTATAGCACCTGCCAAACCCACAAGATATCCTGCTCCTAAAAGTGCTAAAGAATACCCTGTAGAAAAACCAAAAGCCATTTTATTCCAAATAAAAGCAAAACTACTTTCACTCGCGATAAGTTTAAAACCACTACTTAACAAACTAAATATAGCAGCTATAAAAGAACCCAAAGCTATTTCTTTAACACCTTGCTTGCCTTTTTTATCGCTTTGATCTTTATTGGCTACTTTTAAAATTTCAGCCGCTGCTCTACCTTCAGGATAAGCAAGCTTGCTTTCAACCACCATAGCTCTTCTTAAAGGTATGGTAAAAAGTACTCCAAGCCCACCACCACATAAACAAATCATAAAAGTTTGCCATAAAGGAAATTCACTCCAATATCCACACATAAAAAGTCCTGGAATGACAAAGATAACTGATGAAAGTGTGCCTGCTGCCGAAGCTTGGGTTTGAACCATATTGTTTTCTAAAATATTAGAAGTCTTAAAAAGGCTTAAAACCGCCATAGAAATAACAACTGCAGGTATAGAAGAAGAAAAAGTAAGCCCTACTTTAAGTCCTAAATATACATTTGAAGCTGTAAAAATCACAGTTAAAATACTTCCTAAAATTAAACCACGCAGGGTAAGTTCAGGTAAAGAATGAGTTTTATGCATAATTACTCCAAGTTATTACACCATAAATGCCATATGATGCTAAATTTTAAAAAATGATACAAAAAAACACTTATACTTTTATAAAATTTTAAAATTTATAAAAGCTAGATTTATCATTTTAAAGCGATTGAATACAAAATTTACTTCATAAAAAATAAAATATAAAATATTTTGTTATCAATTTCACACTCGCTTCACTTAAAAATTTTATAATGTCACAACTTTTAAATAAGGAGATAAAAATAGAAAAAAGGTATTTTAATCGCATCAGCACTTTTAACAGGATCTATGCTTCTTGCAGACAGCGTAAAACTTCAAGGCACAATAGCTGAAGTTTATGACAATAATAAAACTTTACTTATAGATTCAATCTATGGTGGGCAAATGGCTGTTAAAGTATTGCCAAACACTGAAATAGATATGGATAATTGTGGAATTTTTGGTATAGACAAAAACGGAAAATTCAAAGATCTAAAAGTAGGAGATTTTCTTGAAGTAAAAGTTTATTATCCAGGATATTCATCTAACCCTACTCAAACACCTGTAATTCCTGTAGCAAGAGAAATTGATATAGAGTGCTATAAAAAAGCTTATTAATTTGCTTACTTTATGAAGTAAGCAAGCTTATTTCTTCAAAATTTAAACTTTTTTTAGCAAGGAATTTGTAAAATAGTGCTTAAAATTATATTAAGGAAAAAGATTGAAAAAACTATTTGCAATTCCTGCTATTACCCTGCTTTGTTTTATTATGCAAATCTTTTATATGAGATATGTCAACGAAAGTTTTTTCTACAATCTTATTCAAACACAAAGCCCTTATTATGAGATAAAAAATGTAAATTTCCATAAAGGTTTTTTAAATTCAAAGGCTAGCTTTACCCTAGAAGACAAGTATAATTTAGATTTAGTTTTAAAATTTGATTTGAATTTTAACAATAATTATTTTGCCAAGTCTATAGCGCAAGGAAAACTCAGTAATCCTTTCAAGCTTTTAGATGATAAATTACAAAATAAAGAATTAGCTTGGTTTGATATACAATCTCTCCAAAATGATATTAATATATCGGTTCAATTTCAAGATATCAATTTAAGCAATGAAGGCGGAAATGCGCTATTAGAAAACGCTTTAGCTGAAATTTTATTAGACAAAGAAGAATTAAAAATCAAAAACATTCATTTAAAAATAAACCAAGTTGATTTTTCTCAATTTTACGCAAAGTTATATCTAAAAAATTTAGACTATAAGCAGAAATTTAACAAACCTATATCCTTTGCTAAATTAATACAATTAAACGAAAGTACAGAAGAATTAAAAATTGATTTTTGTGCAATCAATGACAATACATTCTCTTCATTTTACAGTAAAAATACCATTTACCTAGAGGATGATAACCAAACCCTAAAAATGCATTCTCAAGGCAAAGCAAATAACCTAAGCATAGATTTTACTTCTCAAATTTATCAAAATATTCATTTTGATCAAGTTCACTTTGATCTCATTTGGAATCAAAAACAATCCGATTATAAATTTATACCCCATAATCTTTCTGGCGAAGAGATAAACCTTCAAATACAAAATATCACCTTAAAAAAAGAAAATCAGGATATAAACATCAAAGGAAATATACTTTTGTCTAAACAAGACAATAAAGCCGATATTCAAATTTCTAGCCCCAAATCACCTGATGAAATCTTTACTTGGGGACAATTTTTTGGAGGTTTAAATCAATACTTTACAAAAAATGAAGAGGGTATGTTTATCATGGATCTTCAATATGATGCCAACTCTAAATTTCAGCTTAAAATCAATGGTAATGAATTTACAGATATGGATTTAAACTGATGAGTTTGGCTTTAAAATTTCGTCCCAAAACCCTAGATGAAATTCTAGGTCAAATAGAGCTTGTGGAGGTATTTAAAAAGTTTATCAGTATACAAAAACTTCCCCATAGCTTATTTTTTGGGCCTGCAGGATGCGGAAAAACAACCTTTGCAAGAGTTGTAGCTAAGGAATTTGGACTTGATTTTTATGAATTTGATGGTGGAAATTTCAAACTTGAAGATTTAAGAAAAATCATAGAAAATTATAAAAATAGTCTTTATAAGCCTCTTATTTTTATCGATGAAATTCATCGTTTAAGCAAAACCCAACAAGAAATGCTTTTAATTCCTATGGAAAATTATCGCTGTATTGTTATAGGCGCGAGCACTGAAAACCCTTATTTTGTTTTAAGTTCAGGCATTAGAAGTCGTTCTATGCTTTTTGAATTTAAAAATCTTGGGCAAAAAGATTTAGAACTTCTATTAAAACGAGTGCAACAAGAAATAGCATTTGCAATAGAAGATAATGCTAAAGAATTTTTACTGAAAAGCTCTGATGCTAGAGCTATGCTGAATTTACTTGAATTTGCGTTGGTTTTAAATGAAAAAGAAATCACTTTAGAAAATTTAAAAAAACTTACGCAATGGGGTAAATAGCGAGGGAGTGAGCTCAAAAGATACTCATTATATTTTAGCAAGCGCTCTTATTAAAAGTTTGCGAGGAAGCGATGTGGATGCTGCTATATATTATCTTGCTCGTTTGATCGATGCAGGAGAAAGTGCTGATTTTATCGCTAGGCGTTTGATTATCTTTGCAAGTGAAGATATATCCAATGCTGATCCTAATGCCTTAAATTTAGCCGTTTCTACTCTTACTGCAGTAAAAAATATCGGCTATCCTGAAGCAAGAATTATACTTTCTCAATGCGTTGTTTACCTAGCAAGCGCCCCAAAATCAAATTCAAGCTATAATGCTATAAATAAAGCTTTAGACTATGTAAAAAACAATCCCGCACTTGAAATCCCCAATTATTTAAACAATAATCACCCCGAAAGAAAAAACTATCTTTATCCCCATGATTTTGGTGGATGGGTAAAACAAAACTATCTTAGCAAAAATTTAAATTTCTATGAAAGCAAAGGCATAGGAGAAGAAGCGAGATTGCTTGAGAATTTAAACAAATTAAAAAACATCAAGTCCTGATTTCTTATAAAAAATTTACAAAATAAATGTTAAAATGCAATTTTATTTTTAAGGAAAAAATAAGACACAATGATCAATATAGGAATTTATGGCGCTAAAGGGCGCATGGGCAAACAGATCGAAGAATGTTTAAAAAGTGAAAACAAAGCAAAAGTAGCTGCACTTTTTGATAAGGATGATAATTTAGAAGAATTTTTTGAAAAAAGTGATGTTATCATTGACTTCTCATCTCCAAATGGCACTCACGAACTCTTAAATTACGCAAGAACAATGCCAAAACCTCTAGTAATTGGCACAACAGGATTGGATGAAAAAACCCTACATTTAATGCAAAATGCAAGTGAGGTAATGCCTGTTTTTTATGCGACTAATATGTCTTTAGGGGTTGCAGTTTTAAACCATCTGGCTAGCAAAGCAAGCGAGATGTTAAGAAATTTTGATATAGAAATTTTAGAAATGCACCATCGCCACAAAAAAGATGCTCCAAGTGGCACTGCTATGACTTTAGCACAAGGTGTAGCAAAAGCTAGAAATTTGGATCTTGAAAAAGTAAGAATAAGCGGAAGAGATGGCATCATAGGCGAAAGAAGCAAGGATGAAATCGCTGTGATGAGTCTAAGAGGTGGAGATATTGTAGGACGCCATACTGTAGGCTTTTATGAAGAGGGTGAATTTTTAGAATTAAACCATACCGCAACTTCAAGAGCAACTTTTGCTAAAGGAGCGATTAGAATCGCTATTTGGCTTAATACACAAGAGCCAAAAATGTATTCAATTAATGATTTTTTAGGAATTTAAAATGTGTGCTGTAGTAGGAGTTATAAATTCAAAAAATGCAAGCACTTATGCTTACTATGCTCTTTTTGCTATGCAACACCGAGGACAAGAAGCAAGTGGCATTAGCGTAAGTAACGGTAAAACTATCAAAACTATCAAAGCCAAAGGTGAAGTCAGTCAAATTTTTAACCCTGATAATCTAAAAACCCTAGAGGGCGAAATCGCCATAGGACACAATCGCTATTCTACAGCGGGAAATTCAAGCTTAAATGATGCTCAGCCCGTAGCTGCGACTTCAGTTTTAGGAGATATTGCTTTAGCACACAATGGAAATTTGGTCAACAAAGAAGAAGTAAGATCAAGACTTATCGAAGATGGAGCTATCTTTCAAACCAATATGGATACTGAAAATGTCGTCCATCTCATAGCAAGAAGCAAAAAAGAAAGCTTAAAAGATAGATTTATCGAAAGCTTGCAAGAATGTATAGGAGCTTATTGTTTTGTTTTAGCAAGTAAAGATAAACTTTATGTTGTAAGGGATCCTTATGGGGTGCGTCCTTTGTCTTTAGGGCGTTTAAAAGATGGAGGCTATATCGTAGCAAGCGAAACTTGCGCTTTTGATCTGATAGAAGCAGAATTTATACGCGATGTTAAACCTGGAGAAATGATTATTTTCACTCAAGGAAATGATAAATTTGAAAGTATAGAACTTTTTAAACAAGAGCCTAGAATTTGTGCTTTCGAATATATTTATTTTGCTAGACCTGATAGCATTATAGAAGGAAAAAGCGTATATGAGATACGCAAAAAAATGGGAGAAGCTTTAGCAAAGAAATTTACTCATAGTGCTGATTTTGTAGTGCCTGTTCCAGATAGTGGCGTAAGTGCTGCCATAGGTTTTGCACAATATTTAAAAATTCCACTTGAAATGGCTATAGTTAGAAACCATTATATAGGCAGAACCTTTATCGAACCTACCCAAGAACTTAGAAATTTAAAAGTAAAATTAAAATTAAACCCTATGCATAAAGTTCTAAAAGATAAGGAAATTGTCGTGGTAGATGATAGTTTGGTGCGTGGAACAACTTCTAAAAAAATCATTTCCTTACTTCGTGCCGCAGGTGCAAGCAAAATTCACTTAGCTATAGCTTGCCCTGAAATTAAATTTCCAGATACTTATGGGATCGATACTCCAACCTTTGAAGAACTCATTAGTGCTAATAAAAATTTAGAAGAAGTACGCGAATATGTAGAAGCGGATTCGCTTAGCTTTTTAAGTATCGAAGAATTAACTCAAAGCATAGGGGATGAAAGAAAATATTCTTTGATTAGCTTTGATGGAGATTATTTTATTAAATAATCTCTATTTTACATAAGAGGGATAAGTAAAGAAAAACAAATGTGTTAAATTTAAACCATAATGAAAAAATACACTAAGCCACAAACTCTTACTATATCTCCAAGCCATTCCATAAATCAAACCCGCCAAAGAAGCAAAGATTATCATTAAAATACCTGCTTTATAATGCGCTACTCCAAATGCCAAACTTGCAAGCAAAAGCGCTCCTGCACCTCCTATCAAACCTTGCAATCTTTGTTGTAAATAGCCTCTAAAAAATGCCTCTTCAACCAAAGCAACCAAAAATAAATTAGAAAATAAAAAATACACTATCCAAGAAGGAAAGCCTATTTCCATTTTAATTACACCCAAATACCAAGGGATGGATAAAAGCAAAAAAGGACTTGCAAACAATAACACTGCTTGAAATAACTTTGGTTTTATTCTATTTAAATTCTCAAACAAACTTGGCATAAGCAAAAAGAGTAAAAAAACACCCAAAGGCTTATCAAAGCTAAAATACAAAGTAAAAGCACTGCTATGCTCACTTGCATGAACTTTATCTAGAATTTTTATATTATTAGCACCTGGGATAAAATGCATAAATAAAAGCAAACAAAATGCCACTATCAAAAGCTCTAAAAATATATTTTTATTGTTTTTATAATATAAAGACAATAAAAAAAATACACCTATAAAAATAATGAAACTTATTTCTATGATATTATGATAATAAGCTAAAATTCCACTGATTGCTAATACAATAAAAGATAATTTTATTTTTTTAAACGAAAGTAATGTCAAAGCTAAAGCTAATAAGATAAAAGTTAGGATCATATTTTATTTCTCTTTTTTAATTTCATCAAATTTCGAAAAATAGTACTACTTAATAAATTAAATACATATAAAAATACTTCATCAAAAACACATTTAAAATATTTATTTTGTCTTTATTTATTAATCTTAAATAAATCATTTAGATAGTAAGTATTATTTTTGATAAATTTAATAAATTTAAAATTGTAATATAAAAAATAAATAAAATAATGAGTATTTTTATTAAAATCATAACTATTTTGTAATTTAGTATTAACGCTTAGTAGCTAAAATTATCTTTAAAAAATAATTAAAGGAGTATCTATGCAATTATCAATTCGTAAAAAAATGCTTATGCTAGGAGGCATTTGTCTTGTTTCGATGCTAGTAACCTTTGGGATTTTTTATTACAACAATCTACAAGGAAGCGAAAAAATAGCTCAAACAACAAAAAATTTGATCAATAAAGAAATAGATGTCAAGGTAGAACTCTTAACTAAATCGATGGCTATTGCTTTAGGAGATTTGATCAGAAATGTTCACAGCGAAGAAGAAAAAGTCAAAATTATAGCTACTGCGATTGAAAATTTTAGATTTGAAGAAGATAAAAGCGGATATTTCTTTGTTTATCAAAAAACCACCGTCAAAGCCCATCCTGTTAGAAAAGACTTAATCGGGACAGATTTGTATAATGCAAAAGATGAAAATGGAGTTTTTTATGTGCGAGAATTATACCAAAGAGCATTAGAAAAAGGTGGATTTGTCACTTTTCACTTTACAAAGCCTCAACCTGATGGAAAAAGCACAATAGCAGAAAAAACAGCTTATAGCTATTTAATACCTAATACAAATGATTTATGGATTTCTACAGGTGTTTATAAAGATACTTTAGAATCTTATATTGATGGGAATTTAGAAGAATTGTTATCATTTTTTTCTAAAAACTTTTTTAAGACTATAATATTTTCTATATTATTTATACTCATCATCATACCATTTATTTTTATATTCTATAGAAATCTCATCACCGGAGTTCAAGGCATAGAAGCAAACATCACCTCCTTCTTCGATTTCATCAATCATAAAACCAAAGATGTTTCTACTATTGATGTAAAAACCAATGATGAATTTGGTCAAATCTCTAAAGCCATCAATGAAAACATTCTTGCCACTAAACAAGGTTTAGAACAAGATGCTAAAGCAGTAAAAGAAAGTGTTGAAACTGTAGGAGTAGTAGAAAGAGGTAATCTTACTGCAAGAATTACAGCCAATCCTAGAAATCCACAATTAATAGAACTTAAAAATGTTCTAAATAAACTTTTAGATGTTTTACAAACTAAAGTAGGATCAGATATGAATGCTATTCATAAGATCTTTGAAGAATATAAGTCTTTAGACTTTAGAAATAAACTTGATAATGCTAATGGTAGTGTTGAAGTAACTACTAATGCTTTAGGGGATGAAATTGTTAAGATGTTAAAACAAAGTTCTGACTTTGCTAATCACTTAGCCAGTGAAAGTTCTAAACTTCAAAGTGCAGTTCAAAACCTTACTTCATCTTCTAATTCTCAAGCAGCTTCTTTAGAAGAAACTGCAGCTGCTTTAGAAGAGATTACTTCTTCTATGCAAAATGTTTCTGTAAAAACTAGTGATGTAATCACTCAATCTGAAGAGATTAAGAATGTTACAGGTATTATTGGAGATATTGCAGATCAAATCAATCTTCTAGCATTAAATGCTGCTATTGAAGCTGCAAGAGCAGGAGAACATGGTAGAGGATTTGCAGTTGTTGCAGATGAAGTTAGAAAGCTAGCTGAAAGAACTCAAAAGTCTTTATCTGAAATAGAAGCTAATACTAATTTATTGGTTCAATCTATCAATGATATGGCAGAATCTATTAAAGAGCAAACTGCAGGTATTACTCAAATCAATGAGAGTGTAGCTCAAATTGATCAAACTACTAAAGATAATGTAGAGATTGCTAATGAGTCTGCTATTATTTCTAATACTGTAAGTGATATAGCTAATAATATACTTGAGGATGTTAGAAAGAAAAGGTTTTAATTAGAGATTGATGTGTAAAATTTAGATTGATATGCAAGTATCAATCTAAAGATTTTGATTTGTTGATACTTTTATTTATTACTTATTGATATCTTTAATTCATTATTTATTAATACCTAGATAGGTTGGGTGTTGATGAAATTTTACAGTTCTATATTTATTGAAACTATTTTTAATACAAAAAAGACTATTTAAGATTAGGATTAGGTAGTGTTGCGTTAGAACTTCCCATATTGATATTTTGCTGCACTGCACCAGGAGCAACATTGGCATCAATTTGACTTAAAAGTCTTATAGTTTCTTCAAATTCAAAGCTTTCTTCAGGATTTTGTCCTAAAAATTTTTGCATAAATTCCTTTTTGGCTATAGCTTCATCAAGCTCCTTATCGCTACCTTTTTGATAAGCACCAATACGAAGTAATACTTCATTTTCTTTTAAAAGCGAATTTAAGCGTTTAAATTTTCTTGCTAAAAGCTTGTGCTCAGGACTTATGATATCGCCCATTACCCTTGAGGCTGAATTTTGTATATTAATCGGAGGATAAATTCCAAAATCCGTAAGCTCACGACTTAAAACAATATGCCCATCCAAGATAGAACGACTTTGATCGGCGATAGGATCACTCATATCATCTCCATCAACCAAAACAGTAAAAAACGCCGTTATAGTTCCTTTACCTTCTTCTTTTCCCGTTCTTTCCATGAGCTGAGGCAAAAGACTTAAAACACTTGGAGGATAGCCTTTTGTAGTAGGAGGTTCGCCAAGGGCAAGTCCTATCTCTCTTTGTGCCATGGCAAACCGCGTTACACTATCCATGATAAAAAGCACATCTTTGCCTTGTTCTTTAAAGTATTCAGCTACGCTCATAGCGCAAAATGCTCCATATTTCCGCATTAAAGCACTATCATCACTTGTTGCAACGATAATTACTGTATCGTCAAGCTTTCCACCTAAATTTTTTTGTATAAATTCAGGAATTTCGCGCCCTCTTTCGCCTATAAGTGCGACTACTTTGATAGGAGCTTTTGAATTTTTAACTATCATACCCATAAGAGTAGATTTTCCTACGCCACTTCCTGCAAAAATGCCTAATTTTTGCCCCACACCACAAGTTAAAAGTGCGTCTATGGTTTTAACTCCCACAGGAAAAACCTCTTCTATAAGTCCTCTTTTCATCGCATCAATAGGTGCACGCATGATAGGCATATATTTAGTCGCCTCTATAGCACCCTTTCCATCTTTAGGACGCATAAAAGGATCCACCACTCTTCCTAAAAGCTCATCACTAACGCCTATTTGCATTCCTGCATCACTTATAAAAGCGCGGTCGCCTATTTTAAAACCTTCTATGAAAGAAAAAGGACTTAGATAGCTAAATTGCTCTTTGATTTCAACAACCATAGCTAAGGTGTTTAAATTTTCATTTTCATTTGAAACAAGTTTAATGATATCACCCACACCCGTTTTAAGTCCTCGAATTTCTATACTTGTAGCAGAAATTTTAGTGATCTCTCCAAAAACAGCACTTAAATTTTCTTTGCCAAGTTTAGAACGAAGTTTTTCTAAATTCATTAAAAACGAACTTGCTTAGGAGAATTAATGAGTGAAAAAAATTCTTCGCGTGTTTTTTCATTTTTTAAAAAAAGTCCACGAAGAGCCGAAGTGGTGGTGGTAGAATTTGCTTTTTGTACCCCACGCATTTCCACGCACATATGTCTAGCTTCTATAACTACACCAACACCTTTTGCACCAACATTTTCCATCAAAGCTTCAGCAATTTGTTCAGTAAGTTGTTCTTGAATTTGAAGTCTTCTAGCATATATTTCTACAAGACGCGGAATTTTACTAAGCCCAACCACTTTTTGATCGGGGATATAAGCCACATGCACGCGGCCAAAAAAAGGTAAAAGGTGATGCTCACAAAGACTGTAAAATTCTATATCACGCACTAAAACCATTTCGTTATTTGAGCTTTCAAATAAAGCATTATTTAGTATTTCCTTGACATTTTTTTTATATCCACTTGTTAAAAACTCATAAGCTTTAAAAACACGATTAGGCGTCTTTACAAGTCCTTCTCTAGTTGGATTTTCCCCCATAATTTCAAGCATAGTTTTTACGCAATTTTCAAATTTTTCTTGCAAATTATTCTCCGTATTTTTTTCTTGGCTCATTTTAACATAAAATGCTTTAAAATTTTATGCAACTAATAAGGAAAAATTTGCTATGATTAAAGCAAATTTTATTTTATAAGGAAAAATGTTATGGAAGTAAAAGCAAAGCAATTAGACTCTGTTAATGCGACTGCTAGTGTAAAAATTCCTTCAGGGATGATTAAAAGCGAAGTAGAAAATTTAGCTAAAAAAGCTTCTAAAAATGTAAAAATGGACGGCTTTAGACCAGGAAAAGTTCCTGTTGCTGCTGTACTTAAAAGATATCAAAAAGAATTGACTCAAGATGCAGAACAAAATCTTTTTAAATCTGCTGTTGATAGCGCTTTAAAAGAATTAAAAAAAGAAGCAAAAGAACTTGTAGGTGAGCCATATTTTGAAAAATTTGATCGTAAAGATGGAGAAATTGTTGCTGAATTAGCTCTTTCTTTTAAGCCTGAATTTAAACTCGATGGCTATGAAAAATTGATTCCTGAGTATCAAACTCCAAAAGTAACTAAAAAAGAAATCGATGAGAAAAAAGAAGAATTATTAAAACGCTTTGCTACTCCTGAAGCTATTAAAACCAAAAGAGCTTTAAAAGAAGGTGATTTTGCAAAATTTGATTTTGAGGGTTTTGTAGATGAGAAAGCTTTTGATGGAGGTAAAGCTGAAAATTATGTTTTAGAAATAGGTTCTAAACAATTCATACCAGGTTTTGAAGAAGGTATGGTAGGAATGAAAAGCGGAGAAGAAAAAGATGTAAAAGTAACTTTTCCTAAAGAATACGGCGCAGCACATTTAGCAGGAAAAGATGCGGTGTTTAAAGTAAAATTGCACGAAATTCAAGAATTAAAATTGCCTGAGCTCGATGAAGGAATGTTAAAAAATCTTTTACCAAATGAAGAAAAACCAACAGTTGAACTTTTGGATGAAAAACTTAAAGAGCAAATCAAAAATGAAAAACTTTTCAAACTTGTAAATGATGAGCTAAAAGCTAAATTTGCTGATGCTTTAATCGAAAAATACAATTTTGACTTACCACGCGGTATAGTAGAGCAAGAAACTGATATGCAATTCCGCAACGCATTTAACACATTCAGTGAAAAAGAAATTGAAGAGCTTAAAGCAAGTAAAGAAAAATATCAAGAAAAACGCGATTCTTTCAAAGAAGAAGCACAAAAAAGCGTAAAACTTACTTTTATCATTGATGAGCTTGCAAAACTTCGCAAAATTGAAGTAAATGATCAAGAATTGATCCAAGCGATTTATTTTGAAGCTTATCGCTACGGAATGAATCCAAAAGAACATTTAGAAAATTACAAAAAACAAGGAGCTTTACCTGCAGTTAAAATGGCTTTGATCGAAGAAAAACTTTTCAGCGATATTTTTATGCCAAAAACTGAGAAAGCAAGCAAAAAAGAGAAAGAAGATAAATAATGTACATACCTTATGTAATCGAAAAAACAAGTCGCGGTGAAAGAAGCTATGATATCTATTCGCGTCTTTTAAAAGATAGAATTATTATGCTAAGTGGCGAAATTCATGATGAGCTTGCCGCTTCTATCGTAGCACAGCTTCTTTTTTTAGAAGCTGAAGATCCGCAAAAAGATATATATCTTTATATCAACTCTCCAGGTGGCGTGATCACCAGTGGTTTTAGCATCTATGATACTATGAATTATATCAAACCTGATGTTTGTACCATCTGTATAGGACAAGCTGCATCTATGGGCGCATTTTTATTGAGTTGTGGAACAGAAGGAAAGCGTTTTGCTTTGCCTAATTCACGCATTATGATACATCAGCCTTTAGGTGGTGCAAGAGGACAAGCTACAGACATAGAAATTCAAGCTAAAGAAATTTTGAGATTAAAAACCATACTTAATGATATCTTGGCAAAAAATACCAAGCAAAAAGTCGCTAAAATAGCAAAAGACACAGAAAGAGATTTTTTCATGTCGGCGCAAGAAGCTAAAGAGTATGGTTTGATTGATAAGGTTTTAGAAAAAAGTTTTAAATGATTAAAGTCATTTAAGTAAAGGTTGTTTTATGGTTAGAAAAATTATCACTTATCCTAATTCTAGACTTTTTTTAAATTCTGAACCTGTAAATCAATTTGATCAAGAGCTTCATACTCTTCTTGATGATATGTATGATACCATGATTGCTAGTCAAGGAGTGGGTTTGGCTGCTATACAAGTAGATATCCCGCTTCGTGCATTGATCGTAAACATTTTAGATGAAAATGAAGAGCAGAAAAAAGAAGACTTGCTAGAAATTATAAATCCGCAAATCATTCCTTTAGATGAAGAAAAAATCACCTGCACCGAGGGGTGTTTAAGTGTACCTGACTTCTTTGAAGAAGTGGAGCGTTATAATCATATCTTGCTTAAATACCAAGATCGCTTTGGAAATTTTAAAGAGCTAGAAGCTCAGGGATTTTTAGCTGTGGCTATCCAGCACGAAAACGATCATCTTAATGGTCATTTATTTATAGAAAAGATTTCTTTTTTAAAAAGACAAAAATTTGATAAAGAATTTAAAAAGAAACTTAAAAATCAAAAAAAATCTAAATGAAAAAATTAAAATGCGTAAGCTTTGATGAGAATTTAGATATCATCGATGTAGAATCTACATTTACAAGAGGCTTACCTAATTTAACTATAGTCGGACTTGCAAATATTGCAATCAAAGAAAGTATCGAGCGTATCAAAGCCACACTTTTAACTTGCAATTTTTCATTTCCTGCTAAAAAAATTACTATCAATCTTAGTCCTTCAGGAATTCCAAAAAAAGGTTCTCATTTTGATTTAGTTATTGCTACGCTTATATTGTTACAAAATGAAGACTTTGATGATTTTTTTGTGGTGGGCGAGCTTGGTCTTGATGGGAGTATTAAAAGCACTAATGAGCTTTTTTCCTTGCTTTTGTTTTTATCTACAAAGGTAAAAAGTGCAAAAGTTGTAGTTCCAAAAAGTATAGCCCTAAAAGCTTCTATGATACCCAATCTAGAAATTTATGGACTTGAACATTTAAATGAAGTGATTGAATTTTTTAAAGAAAAAAATTATGAAAAATTCAAATTCACCCAAAGCCATCCTTTATTTGTAAATCCTTTGATTATAGAGGATGAAATTTTTATTAAAAATTATCATTTTGAGCTTGATTTTAAAGATATCAAAGGACAAGAAAAAGCCAAAAGAGCTTGTTTGATAGCAGCACTAGGTATGCACAATATACTTTTTGAAGGAAGTCCAGGAAGTGGCAAAAGCATGTGTGCAAAACGCCTTGTTGAAATTATGCCTCCACAAAGTTTAAATGAGGTTTTAATGCAAAATGCTTATATGTCTTTAAATTCTAAAGATTGTGAATTTACGCAAAAAAGAGCCTTAAGACACCCTCATCATACCTCTACAAGAGCTAGTATTTTTGGGGGTGGAACCAAAAATGCGAAGATAGGCGAAATTGCCCTAGCTAATGGTGGAGTTTTATTTTTTGATGAATTTCCTCATTTTAACAAACAAATTATCGAAAGTCTAAGAGAACCTCTAGAAGATCATAAAATTCACATTTCAAGAGTCAACTCAAAAACGACTTATGAAACCAAATTCAGTTTTGTTGCTGCCCAAAATCCTTGTCCTTGTGGAAATTTATTTTCTAAAAATCTATCTTGCATTTGTAGTGAAAACGAGATTAAAAGATACAAAAATCACATTTCAGCTCCTATTATGGATAGAATTGAACTTTATGTGGCCATGGATGAGATCAGCAAAGATGACAAATCAAGCACAAATTCAAAAGAAATGAGTGAAAGAATTTTAAAAGCTTTTATCTTTGGCAAAAAACGGGGTCAAAAAGAATTCAATGGCAAATTAAGTGATGTAGAATTGCAAAAATTTTGTATTTTAGAAAAAGATGCCAAGGATACTTTGGATTTAGCTATTTCGCGTTATAATCTTTCACAAAGAGCTTTAAATAAAATTTTAAAAGTTTCAAGATCTATTGCAGATTTTGAAGAAAAAGAACTTCTTAATAAAAATCATATTTTAGAAGCTTTAAGTTTTAGGATAAGGAGCTAAATTGGAAAATAAAAGTATGGCTATTTTTATCGATGCAGAAAATATACCCGCAAAATACGCAAAAAGTATTTTTGATATCGCTTCGGATTATGGTGAAATAATTATCAAGCGTATTTATGGAGATTGGACTCAAAAAAACATTCAAACTTGGAAAGAGCAAATTGCCGAGTATTCTTTAATCGCTATGCAGCAGTTTAATTTCGCAGCTAATAAAAATTCAAGCGATATGTATCTAATCACTGAAATCATGAGTATATTTTATGAGAAAAATATTGATATTTTTGTCATTGTTTCTAGCGATAGTGATTATACTTCCCTTGTCCAAAAACTAAGAGAAAATAAAAAACAAGTTATAGGAATGGGTCTTGAAAAATCTATAAAATCGTATGTGAATGCTTTTAGTGAGTTTTTCTATCTTGATCAAGATGAAAATAAAAAAGAAGATATTTTAAGCAAAGATTATCTTAAAACTTTGATAAACATAACAGAGCAACTCATCGATGAAAAAGGACGCGCCGAATACGCGCAAATTCGCACCAATATGAACCGCAAATATTCTGATTTTAATCCGCAAAATTATGGTTTTAAAAATTTTCGTGCTTTAATTCAAAAATTTTTACCTAAAATGAAAAAATTTGAAGAAGTAAGAGAGAAAAATATTTATTTTTTGGTGAAAAAAGATTATGAAAACTATTACTGATGATATTAAAATTTTAGAACAAAATACTATAGATAAGGGTTTAGACGAGCTTATTTTAATGGAAAATGCAGGGTTAAATTTAGCCAAGCTTATCAAAAAAGAAGCAAAAAAAATTCGCAAACAATGCAAGATAAAAAAAGTAAAAATACTTTTTTTATTGGGCGGAGGCAATAACGCTGCTGATGGCCTAGTAGCCTTAAGAAATTTAAAACATGCAAAAGCTTATAAATTGGGTTTTAAAGAAAATGAAATTTTTAAAAAACAAGAGCAAATTTTAAAAAATTTTGGTTTTAAATTTGCAAAAAAAGAGCCTAAATTTAAAAAATTTCATATTATTATTGATTGTATCTTAGGCACGGGGGCAAACCGCGAAGTAGATAAAAAAACAAAAGAAATTTTAGAAAAGGTAAATCAAAGCAAAGCTTTAAAAATAGCTTGTGACATACCTACAAATTTGGGTTTTACTCTTTGCTTTAAAGCTGATATTACGCAGTGTATGGGAGCTTTAAAAGAAATTTTGCTTGAGGATTTTGCTAAAGAATTTGTAGGCAAAATCAAACTCGCAAATCTAGGCGTAAATGCTAAAAAATTTAGCTCTGATTCCAAAGCTTTTTTACTTGAAGAAAAAGATTTAAAAACCATAGAAAGAAATACAAGTTCCAATAAAGGAAATTTCGGCCATATCTATATAGTAGCTAGTTCAAGTGCAGGAACTCTAGCAGGACTTGGGGCTTTAAATTTTGGTAGCGGGCTTGTATCCTTAGTCGTAAAAAAAAGTTTCTCACCTCTTTTAATGTTAAAAGAAAAGATTGAAGATAATGCAAGTGCCATTGCTTTAGGTATGGGGCTTGAAAATTTAGATATTTTAAAAGATGAGATTTTACAAAATATTCCTTTAGTTTTGGATGCAAATTGCTTTTTAAGTGAAGCTGTGCTTTGGTATCTAAGTAGAAAAGATGTAGTCATCACTCCGCATCCAAAAGAATTTATAAGACTTTATAAAATGTGTTTTGATGAGGATTTAAGTATAGAAGATTTACAAAGAAATCGCTTTTTTTATGCTAAAAAATTTGCACAAAATTATGATTGTGTTCTTGTTTTAAAAGGTGCAAATCCTATCATTATACAAAAAGAAAAAATCTTTGTTGTAAATCTTGGAAATGAAGCTTTAGCAAAAGGCGGAAGTGGCGATGTTTTAAGTGGTATGATAGCTACGCTTTTAGGGGTGAAATTCAGTGCTTTGGATGCAGCTAAAAATGCTTGTTTAGCACACGCTCTTATGGCTAAAAAATATAAATTTAATAAAAACAGCTTTGATGCGATAAAACTTATAAAAGGATTAAAATGCTTGTAAAATTAGCGGTACTTTTTAGTGGAAATGGAAGTAATTTACAAAATATCTTAGAAAAACTTCATAAAAAAACTATAGGTGAAAACACCTATGAAGTTGTGCTTTGTCTTTGCAATAAAAAAGATGCTTACGGGATACAAAGAGCAAAAAACTTTGGTCTTGAAAGTGTGATCATTGAACATAAAGATTATAAAAGCAGAGAAGAATTTGATGAAATTTTGGTAAAAAAAATCAAAGAAAGCGGAGCAGAGCTTACTATCTTGGCTGGATTTATGCGAATTTTAAGTCCTGTTTTTACAAAAAATATCAAAGCAATCAATCTTCATCCATCTTTACTGCCCCTTTTTAAAGGAGCTCATGCTATCAAAGAAAGCTATGAAAGCGATATGAAAGTAGCTGGAGTGAGCGTGCATTGGGTAAATGAAGAATTAGATGGAGGGAAAATCATCGCTCAAAAGGCTTTTGAAAAACAAAATTTAACTTTTGAAGAATTTGAAGCAAAAATTCACGCCCTAGAGCATGAAATTTTACCTTTGAGTGTGATAGAAATTTTCCAAAACCGTTATTAAACCAAGATATTTTATCGCTCAATTTAAAAACCAAATTTACCTAGCTTGCCTAGCTTAAATTTTTAGATACTATAGTAAATTTTTTATATATGCTATTTGCTTTGAAGTTATAAAATTACGCTTTAAAAATTTCAAATTTTAAGGAAGGTTATGTTCGAGTGGATTTTTAGTGCTGAAATGTGGATTGCTCTAGCGACTTTGATCGGATTGGAGATTGTTTTAGGGATAGATAATATCATTTTTATCGCTATTTTAGTAGGAAGACTCCCTAAAGAACAAAGACAAAGAGCAAGAATTTTTGGTTTAAGTTTGGCAATGATTACGCGTTTGTTGTTACTCCTTTCTCTATTTTGGATTATGAAACTTACAACCCCGCTTTTTAGCGTATTTTCACAAGAAATTTCAGGAAGAGATATTATTTTAATCTTAGGTGGATTATTTTTGATAGCAAAATCCACACTAGAAATTCATCATGATATCGATAATGCCGGAGAAAAAAGCGATGAAGATGTTTTAAAAGAGGGAGCTAAAAGAGGATTTTTTAGCATATTGATACAAATTGCTGTTTTGGACATCGTTTTCTCTCTTGATTCAGTTATTACTGCTGTGGGTATGGTTAATAATATAGAAATTATGATGATTGCAGTGGTTGTGGCTGTTTTTGTAATGATGCTTGCAAGTAAAAGTATCTCGAATTTCGTTGATGATAATCCAACAATCAAAATTTTAGCTCTAGCATTTTTGATTTTAGTTGGTGTAACTTTAGTTGCCGAAGGTTTGGATTTTCATATTTCAAAAGCTTATGTATATTTTGCTATGGCATTTTCTTTGGGTGTAGAATCCATCAATATCTACATCAAAAAGAAGCGCTTAGCTCAAGAAAAATCTTAGAAAATGATGATAAAATATACAATGATATAAAAATTTAAAAAGGAAAAAAATAGCCTAAAGATGCAAATGGAACAGAATTAAATGCTGGAGATAGCGTAAGCGTGATAAAAGATTTAAAAGTTAAAGGTGCTAGCACTACTTTAAAACGCGGAACAACGATAAAAAATATCAAACTTACTTCTAAAGAAGGTGAAATTGAAGCCAAAGTAGATAAATTTGGCGTTATTGTACTAAAGACTGAATTTTTAAAGAAAATTTAGGTAAAAACTTGCGTATTTTACTTATTTTAAGGGGGAATTACTACGCGGGGCAAGAAGAATTTATCAAAGAAAATCATTTAAAAGATTATACTCTTGATTTAAATTCTTTGCGTCTGCTTTCAGGGAGTGTGAGTAAAATCGCAAGCAAATATAAAAACTTAAACCTAAAAAATGATGAAGAATTATATAAAATTCTACTTCAGCTTTTAGAAATGCGTATGCAAAAAGGTGAATTTTGCATTGTTAATGCTTACAATGAAACTCTTAAAATTTATAAAGAGCTTGCCAAGCAATATCGCTATAGTATTTATGTTATAGATTTTAAAAGCTCTTTAGAAGAAAGTCTTGAAAAAAACGAGCAAAAAGCTAAAGAACTAGGCTATATAGTTTCACAAACACACTTGGAACAAACCCATCATTTGCTTAAAAGAACTCCTAAAAAATATACGATTTTAAATCCTGATGAATGGGAAAAATGCCTTTATCAGATGCCTGATTTTAGTAAATACAAAAAAATTCACCACATAGGCGATATTCAAGGCTGTTTTAGTGTCTTAAAAGAATATCTACAAGAGATCAAAGATGATGAGTGTTATATTTTTTTGGGAGATTATATCGATAGGGGCATAGAAAATGGCAAGGTCTTAAAATTCTTGCTTAAAATTTGCGAGAGAGAAAATATATATTTACTTGAGGGAAATCACGAAAGACATTTGATAAAATGGGCTAATGGAGAACTATCAAGCTCTAAAGAATTTAATGAAAACACACTCAAAGATTTTAGAAAAGAAAAACTCACACCTAGAGATGCTAGAATTTTTTATCCCTACCTAAAAGAATGTTTGTATTATAAATTTTATGAAAAACAAATTTTTTGCTCACATGGTGGGGTGAATTCCTTGCCTTCAAAAGCTCATCAAATAAGCTTTATACCGAGTTATGATTTTGTTTATGGCGTGGGAGGCTATGAAGACAGTCAAAAAGTAGCAAGTCAGTTTTGTGAATTTACAAAAGACAATGTCTATCAAATCTTTGGGCATAGAAACCGTACAAAATTGCCCGTACAAATAGAAAAAAGAGTGTTTTTATGTGAAGGCAAGGTGGATGATGGGGGACATTTGCGTATAGTAACTTTAGATAAAAAAGGTTTTGAGTGTATAGAACTTAAAAATAAAGTTTATAGAAAGAAATAAGCCAAGAAAGGCTTATTCTTCTTCATCTTTGTTGGTTTTTTTAACCACTTTAACGCGCTCTATAGAATTACCATCCATTTTTTTAACTTCATAGTAGCAAAGCTCATCTTCGATGCGATCACCCACTACAGGCAAGCGTCCTAAAAGATTAAACACATAACCACCTATCGTTACTTGCTCTAAATCCTCATCATAGCTTATCAAAAGCATTTCTTCAACGGTTTCTATATCGCAACGACCTTGGAATTCATAGATATTTTCAGCAAGTTTTTTGTAGCTATCTTCTTCATTTTCACTTTTAATCTCACCGATAATTTCTTCCATAATATCTTCCATGGTTAAAATTCCAGCTGTTCCGCCGTATTCATCAATCACAAGTGCAGTGTGAGAACGCTCTTTATTCATCATCACAAGAACTTTTGAAATACTGATATTTTCAGGAACTAGGATCAAAGGTTTGACAAAAGCATCTAAATTTTCACTCTTATCACTGAGTTCATTTTGAACTATATCGCGTATATGTATCATACCCAAAATAGTATCTTTAGAGCCATCTATATATGGAAAACGCGTATGTTTATACTCGCAGATGGTTTGCATATTTTCGGCGTAAGTTTTTTGCTTATTTAAACAAATCATATCTTTGCGAGGTGTCATAACTTCTTTTGCAACAGTGTCGGAAAAATCCACCGCATTACGGATAATTTCGGTTTCAAATTCATCCAAAACTCCGCCTTTTTGGCTTTCGCTTGCTATGATTTTAATCTCCTCTTCGCTATGAGTTAACTCGCTCTCTTTAGCAGGTTTGATACCAAAAAGTTTTAGAGTCATAGCCGCAAGAAAATCAAAAATTTTAATACAAGGCAAGAAAAGTATCCAAAACCAATGAAGAGGTCTTGCTATCCAAAGTACAGCTTTATCCGCAATAGCAATTGCAATGCTTTTTGGAACAAGCTCACCCAAAACCACATGTAAAAGAGTAATGATACTAAAAGCAATAATAAAGGCTATAGTATGAATGACAACTCCATTAAATCCAAGATTTGCAAGAGGAATTTCCAACATTTCTGCTATAGCAGGCTCGCCTATCCAACCAAGGGCTAGAGAACTTAAAGTGATTCCTAGCTGACACGCACTAAGATAGGTATCAAGTCTTGAAGTAACTTCTAATGCTTTTTTAGCACCTACTTTTTTTTCTTTAACCATTTCTTCGAGTTTTGAACGACGCACTTTAACAATACTAAATTCAGACAAGACGAAAAAGCCATTTAAGAGCACTAAAGCTAGCGCAACGACAACCATAAGTATAGAATATCCTGCATCAAAAGATGCTGTAGGTAAAGTTTGGTTTAAATCTAAAACCTGACTGGGGTCCAATAAAAGCTCCTTATAAATAAAATGTTTAATTATACACAATTAAAAGTAAAATTTTAGCTTAAAAATGTTTTTTAAGCTAAAATTAATTTGCGTTGGAGTTTAATTTAAGGCATGAAGATGCTTAAAATTCTGATTATTTTTTGTGCTATATTAACCCTAGCTATTGTTTATGCCCCGCAGCCTATAACACCTTTACTTTCTGATTATTTTCATGTAAATTTACATCAAATCTCTTGGATAATTAGCGTCACACTGATTCCCCTAGCAATCGCACCCTTACTTTATGGCTATTTGCTTGAAATTTTTTCCTTAAAGAAAATTCTTATTGTTTCTTTATTTTTATGTTCTGTTTTTGGCATTATCGGAAATTTAAACGATAATTTTTATTTTTTTCTATTTTTTAGGCTTTTACAAGCTCTTTGTATACCTGCTATATTGACAGCACTTCTTACCTTGCTTAGTCGTTTAGAAAGTGATAATATACAAAAAAACATAGCTATTTATGTAGGTGCTACAACCTTTGGTGGATTTGTTGGAAGGGTTTTTGGAAGTTTTCTAAGCGATCTTTTTTCTTGGCATTTTGCCTTAAATTTTTTCAGCATTTTAATGCTATTTTGTAGTTTTTTATTTTTATTTTTTAAAGAGCGTTGTACGAGCTTAAACACCCAAACTTCTTTGAAAGACTTTTTACCCTTTGTTAAAGAGTTTCGATTTGTAGTGATTTTGTTTTGTGTTTTTGTTATCTTTTTCTCTTTTCAAAGTATAGTAAGTTTTTTACCTTTTCATCTTAAAGAAAGTATAAAAGATATCACTCAAACACAAATTGGACTTGTTTATTTGGGATTTTTAACTGGAGTGATAAGCTCACTACTTATAGGTAAAACTATAGAAATTTTAGGCTCAAAAATTCGCACAGCTATATTTGGATTTTTGGTTTTTATAACGGGTTGTTTTTGCATGATGATAGGGAATTTTTATTTTGCCTTTTTTGCTATGTTTGTATTTTGCAGTGGAATGTTTATAAGTCATTGTATATTTTCAGGAATCTTAAACTCAAGCACCGATAAAAAAGGCTTAGCTAATGGAATTTATTTAACATTTTATTATAGTGGCGGCGCTTTGGGTTCTGTATTGCCAAGTTTTTATTATGAAAGTTTTGGCTGGGAATTTTTATGTATTTTCACAGCCTTTTTACTTTTCATTGCTTTGATAATTTTTAGCAAATTCAGATATTTTTATAAATGATTTTTACTCTTATTTTTTGAGTATTCGATATTTTTTTCAAATTCTTTTAAACGCTTATATATACTTCTAAGTTGAGTAATGGTTGTCCAATTGGTAATAAAAACGCTAAAAGAACTTCTTACTTGATCAAAAGCATTGTTAATCTGCATGACAATACCAAGTCCTATAGCTCCTGCAAAAAGTCCTGGAGCCATGATTAAAAATGGAACGATAACTATCATTTGCTCAAACAAAATCAACCAAATATTAAAATATCCGTAGTGTAAAAAAAGTCTTTTATAATTGAATTTAAGTCCTGTAAAAAGCTCTATCATGGTTTCATTTTTGGCGTATTCTTTGCGGTTATCTTCAGCATAAACAAGCTCTTTTCTAAAAGCTGCTTCGGCTTTTTGGTTGTTGTATTCAAGTCCTGGAAGCTTAATCCCTACAAACCAAGATATGATCAATCCCCCTAAAGAAATCAAAAGTGCAACATAAACAAGCAAGCCGTCGATATTTTTTAAAAAATAAAAGCTAGAATTCTCGTCCAAATTTGCAAACAAAGCCTTACTCACAGCATCGCTTAAAGTCCACAAAATCGGTATAAAGGCTACAAGAGTCATCAAAGCTCTTATAAAACTAAGCCCTAAACTTTCTACAATTTTAGAAAAATTATAAGTATCTTCTTGAATTCTTTGTGAACTTCCTTCTATATTATCATCCTTATTTTTCCAAAATTCCAAATAAGAAAAAGTCATAGCTTCGCGCCATTTAAAGGCATAAATACTAGCAAAATAAATATTAATCGTTGCGATTAAAACATAAGGAATAGCAATGGCTAAAAACACTGTAATCAAAGCATAAAAATCACTTGCAGAATAACTTTCTTTTTCAATCATAGCCCTAGAATTAAAAAAATACTCTAGCAAGCTTTGATAATAATAAAGCGCGCCTTTATTGATAAAATTAGCTTTTTGAAAATTTTCTTGCGCTTTTTGATTAGCTTCTTGGATTAAAGTCGAATTATTTTCAAGATTTTCTTCTGTTTTTTGTGTAGAATTAGAATCTAAAAGTTCTATTTTTGGTTTTTGTAAAACATTGTAAAAGTCACTATACCATGAATTGATCGCAACATTTAAGCTTGTTTGCACATATAAGAAAAATAACAGTAAAAAAAGTCCTAAATAAGCCCATAAAGCCCATTTTTTACTTTTAAAAAAAGAAGAGAACATATTATCACCTTTAAAATAAAAATTCTAATAAACTTTTTTTAATCAAAAGTTTATTTTTTGCCTAAATAGTCTTTAATATTGTAATCAATAGGCATAACAAAACTGATTTTATCACCATTTTTTAACATTTCTTTGGGTGGTTTTGGCAATGGAGAAGCTCTTTTAAATAAACTTAAAACTTCATCATTGAGCACTGCATAAGGGCAAGATTTTTTAAGCTCTTTGCTTAAGACATTTCCGCTTTCATCGATACTTACACGAATTCTTACAACACCTTCTTGTTTTTGCACTATCGCTTCTTGGGGATATTTTTTAAATTTAGTCAAATGAGCCATAAGCAAGGCTTGGTAGCTTTTAACTTGTTCTTTGGCATTACCACTTACTATAGTTTGTGTTTTATCCTCATTGCTTTGTAGTGGGGCACTGAGTGATTCATTTTTAAATTTTGAATTTTCACTTGCATTAGCTATTTCTTTTTGAGCTTGGTTTTCATCTTGCTTTTCGATCTTTTTTTGAACTTTTAATACAGCATTTTTATCTTGAGAATTAAGATTCATTTTTTCGTCTTGTTTTTTATTTTTATCTTGAGAATTGCTCTTTTTTTGATCGATTGAAACTTCTTTTAATTCCCCGATAGGAAGCTCTGATACCATCATAATGGAAGTAAATTCTAATCCTTGTTTAAAATCAACACCGCTTGATTTTTCTTGAGTATAAAAAGAAAAAAGAAAAAACATTAATACCAAAGCATGCAATATCAAACTTAACACAAACCCAAAAATCACACTAGACTTCATACTAATCCACCTTTTTGCTTGAAAGAGCTATTTTTCCATAGCCATTCTCTTTTAATTTTTGCATTACTTGCATAATATCTTCATACTTTACGCTTTTATCGATATGAAAATAAATAATTTCTTCTTTATTGCCTTTGGTTTTTATATCTAAAGCACCTGAAAGATTTTCTAGGCTTAATTTATCATCATTAATAGCCAAAGTATTATCAGTATTTAAATAAAGTATAATGGGATTTTTAAGTTTATCCTCTGCTTGCTGCGAACTCTTAGGTAGTTCTATCTTAATAGAACTTGTAATAAGAGGAGTAACAACCATAAAAACAATCAATAATACAAGCATAATATCTATAAAAGGAGTTATATTGATCTCACTTAACTCCTCTTCTTTGTGAGCCATTTCAGTTTTTATCATTAAAATAACTCCTATGAAAAAGTATATAGACAAAATTTGCAAGTTCATCTAAATGGTGCATAAGTTTTAAATTTTTTCTTGTAAGATAATTATAAAAAAGCACCGCAGGGATAGCAGCTACCAAGCCAAAAGCTGTAGCAAACAAGGCTTCAGCTATACCAGGTGCAACAACTGCTAAAGAAGCATTGCCAAGATTGGCTATACCTATAAATGCATTCATAATCCCCCAAACTGTTCCAAAAAGCCCTATAAAAGGTGCACTAGCACCTATACTCGCAAGCAAACTCAAACCATTTTTACTTGCTGTAATTTGTTTTGAAATGGTATTTTGTAAACGCAATTCTATGCGCTCTTTTATATGATCATTTTTATATTCACTTTTTTCAAGTTCATCTTGAATTTCTAAAGATAAAACACTTGCAAAATCCTTTGTCTGATCTAATTCATTAAGATTTTTTAATTCTTTTATCTTTTGTATAGACAAGTCTAGATTTTTCTTCATAAAATAAAATTGCATAAGCTTAGAAATAAAAACTGTCCATGCTAAAATGGAAAATAAAACCAATATGTAAATAACACCTTTTACCACCTCATCAGCATTTTGATAAAGACTAGAAAGAGAAAGTTCTATTTTAGGTGCTTCAGCTTCTATCTTAGGAGAATCAAAAGATAAATTCGTATCTGTTACATTTACTTCAGCATTTAAATTTAACAATAAAAAACAAAATAAAAATATTTTTTTTAACATTTGTATATTCCTTAATATTTATATTCAAAACTTACTACAAAGGTGCGACCACGAGCAGAATTGCTAAAAAGATAGATAGGATCGCCTGCTCCATTATATTGAAGCTGATTATCTAAGGAATTATAAGCGTTTAAGGCATCCATGTAGTTTTTATCAAATAAATTTTGTACCTCTGCTCTCATTGTGAGGTTTTTAAACCATTCTATATTCCAATATAAATCTACTATAATAGGAATTTTTGGTAAGTCTTGTGTGGTTGGTTTAGGATAATAAGGATTGTTTGGATCCTTGTTCCAATCATCTGTATTTGGATTTACCCTTTTTGCTTTGCCCGTGTATTTTGCTATACCACCAAAGCTTATTTTGTCATTTAACCTAAAGCCAAGCTCTACATTTGCATAATCTTTTGGAAGCTCCATGATTTTACTTGCCGAAAAAGAGCCAAGAAGAGGTCCTGAAGTTTGAGAAATAGTCGAACTTGTATCTTGTCTTGAATACATAGCTTTAGCATAAGCAAAACCCAAGTCATAGCTTAATTCTAATTCCACACCCTTAAATATGGTATCATCAGCTGAATTTAAGTGTATATAAAATTGCGAGCTTGGAGGATCTTTGCTTGGATCTTCAAGATAAAATTGTTCATTATAAATATAATCTTTTATTTTTGTATGATAATACACGGCTTTAAAACCAAAACGATCATCATCTTTTAAAAGTCCATGTTTAAAAGAATTAAAACCTATTTGCCAAGTATTGGCTTGTTCTGGCTTTAAGAAAGGATTGATACCATTACCTTCGTTATTTGAGAAAAACATTTCTTGCACATTAGGGGCTCTATTTGTTCTTGCAAAACTTACAAAGGGTGTAAAAAGCTCGTGTATGGCAGCTGAAAGCATGACAGAAGCATTTAGGCGAAGTCCATTTTTATCTATATCTGTCGCTGCTTTTGGAAAACACATAAAATTTACTTCATCGCAAGCAGGTCTGTGTCCTTTGATATTCCAATCTAAAAGATTCACATTGGTATCAAGTGTAAAGATACCATAATTTAGACTATTATCAAGATAATAAGTAAAAAGATTTTGTTTTCCACGAGGCTGAAAAGGTATAGAATTTACTCCTTGAATTGATGTATTTAAGGTATTTTTATAATCATTAAGCAAAATATTTGCTCCAAAGCGTGTGTTTAAATTAAATCCATGCCATTCACCCTCTAAAGTATCACTTATATCAAAAGTAGTGGCAGTATTTTTTGCCTTTGTGTTAGCTATGGCATCGTTTGCCGCAAAAGTAGATTTTGATCCATAGGTTTGTATGCCTTGATTGTAGGCAATAAGCGTATTTACATTAAGCCACTCATTAGGGTTGTACCAAAAATCAAGTTGATAATTCTCATTGTGTATTTTTCTACCGGCAAGTTCATTTTGATATCTACGATAAGAAAATATAGTGTTTGTAAAAGAATTTGGGACATATTCGAGTTTAAAAAGTTGAGAGTTTGGTTTTTGGGTTAAAAAATCTGGATCAAAAGGAGCGGTATTGGTATCAGCTATACCATCTCCATCAGTATCAACCATACTGCTACCTATCTTACCGCCTCCGCCTACGGTGTAATTTTGAGTAATTCTCTTTGCACTATAACCAAAAAGCGCGCCCACATATCCATTATTTTCAAGTTCAGTCTTTCCAGCCACTGCACTCATATAACTTGGTCCGATTCCATTACTTCCATAAGAAAATCGTCCTAAAAATCCAAAGATATTGCCATCATGTACAATATCATTTATGCCTATGGTTTTAAAATTTGCTGATCCCATCAAGGCATTTGCTCCACCTACTCCTTCAAAAGTTCCCCTTGTAACATCAACTCCGATTAAGAAATTTGTATCAATAACAGCTCCAAAAGCTGAAGTTCCCGTTTGTGAATGGAATCCAGCTGGATCATCTGATGCACTACCATAAAAAGTTTGAGTGACACCGTCAATCATGGTATTAACACGCCCAAAACCACTCATACCGCGAATATTTACCTGAACTGTACCTTGAGCTTGATCTGTGTTTGTGTAGGTTCCAGGTATACTACGCACTATAGAATCTATACTTTGTGTATCTGAACCTATACCCTCTCTTGTGCTTGTTGCTCCAGGAGTTACAAAAGGTTTTTCATCGTTTTTGATTTTTGAACCTGAAATTTCAAGACTGTCAAATTCTAATTCTTCAGAAAAAGCAAAACTAGCAAAACATAAACCTACAGCACAAAATAAACTTAATTTTTTCATTCCTCCCCCTTATAAATCAAAACATAATCACTGTCTTTTAAATCTATTTCTCCATAGCTTAAATTCACTACAACTATTTTTTTACTGCTTTTAAAATCTTGTATATGTAAAGGAATTCCTACTCTTTTACTTGTATGATAATTTCCAGCTAGCAATAAAACTTTGTTTGCATGATGAACCAATACATCCGCCATACGCCTGTCTTTGAATTGCTGAATTTCTACTAATTTATCTAGTAATTCTTTATTTTCTTGAGGATTTAATTTATGGCTTAAGGATATAATGTCAAAAATTTGTTTTTTTACCTCATCTGTGGTTGAAACATAACCCTTTAAGGGCTGAGCCCCATTATAAATACTTGTAATTTCTGAGCGTGAAAGATTTGCACCCAATATTTTTGCTTTTGAATAAAAAACCGCATTGACAAATTGCTCATAATCTTTCCATTTCCAGCTTTTATCCCAGTTTAGCGCATTAGCAAGTTCGTTAGTCTTAATGTTTTTTTTATTTTTAAAGGCTTTATCCAAGTGATTTTGCTCTGTGCTTGCTAGCATTTCTAAAGCTACATCAAAGCTGATATTTTGAGAACTTAAATTTCCTTCTAGGGCGTTAAAAATCATAACTTGACTTATCTTATGTTTAACCTCATCATGTTTTTCCCCAAGCAATATCACATCTGCTTTTAGCAATTCTAAAATCATATCTTCAAAAGAAATCTTTTTTTGAGTATGAGTATCAAGTATATAAAAATCTTTATTTTCTTGAAGTGGAGATGGTTTTTGCAAAACAGCACAAGCATTAAACATTATACTTATCAATAAAGTGCTCAATACGATATGAAATTTCATTATGATTTATACTTTCTATGTAGTTTATTTTTGATATTGAATATTAATATTTTATATATAAAAATACTCTTAAATATTTATATTAAATTTAATTATTTATAATTAGTATCAAAATTAATTATAATAAAATGAAATTATTTATCATTAGAAAAATCATTAAATTACTTTATATTTACTTTTTAATATTAATATCCCTTATCAAAAATTAATTTAATTTTGATTGTAAAAAAGGGTAGGGAAGCAATTAATGAAAAAATGGTTTTATCTAGTTTAGGTTTCGTATTTGCGTACTCTAAGCACTCTAATGCTTGTTTTAAAAATCTTGATAAAACTAAATATAATTCTCAATATAAGGACAAATAATGAAAAAAATCTTTTCTTTGTGTTTATTAGGTTTTTCTTTACTAGGTGCTGCAGAACTTAACATTTACTCAGCAAGACATTATGATGCTGATTTTCAGATTATAAAAAAATTTGAAGAGAAAACAGGCATTAAGGTTAATCATACTCAAGCTAAAGCTTCAGAACTCATCAAAAGACTTTCGCTTGAAGGAAGCAATTCGCCTGCTGATATTTTCATCACAGCCGATATTTCCAATCTTACAGAAGCAAAGAATTCTGGACTTTTAAGCCCTGTTAAATCAAAATATTTAGAAGATACTATACCTGCTCATTTAAGAGATAAGGATGGGGAATGGTTTGCGATTACAAAAAGAGCAAGAATTATCGCTTACAATAAAAATGCAAATACTGACATTAGTAAAATGAAAAACTATGAAGATTTAGCTAAGCCTGAATTTAAAGGGCAAATCGTTATGAGAAGTGCTACAGCTCCTTATAGCAAAACTCTTTTAGCTTCTATTATAGCCAATGACGGAGATGAAAATGCTAAAGCATGGGCTAAGGGTGTGCTTGATAATCTTGCAACCAAACCAAAGGGTGGAGATAGGGATCAAGCTAGACAAGTTTTTGCAGGTGAAGCTAAATTTGCTGTTATGAATACTTATTATATAGGGCTTTTAAAAAATTCTAAAAATCCAAAAGATGTAGAAGTTGGGAATTCTTTAGGTATTATTTTTCCAAATCAAGACAATAGAGGAACCCATATAAATATCAGCGGTATTGCTATGACAAAATCAAGCAAAAATCAAGAAGCAGCTAAGAAGTTTATGGAATTTATGCTAACTCCAGAAATCCAAAAAATTCTTACTGATAGCAATTATGAATTTCCTATAAGAAATGATGTAGAATTAAGCCAAACAGTAAAAGATTTTGGAACTTTTAAAGAAGATCAAATACCTGTGAGTCAAATAGCAGAAAAGGTTAAAGAAGCAGTTAAAATTTACGATCAAGTCGGTTTTAGATAATGCTTAAAACCCTAAAGTATTATAAGATAGGGGCAATTTTACTTGCCCTTTTTCTTACCCTACCTATTTTTGGTATCTTTGCTGAGCTTTTTTATATTCTTTTTCAAAATTTCAATACAAGCAATTTGGCTGAAATTTCATCCATTAAAGAAAATTTGAATCATTTTTTTGATTATTTGTTTTTAAAATTCATCAAAGATACTTTGATAGTTAGCATAGGTGTGTTATTACTAAGCTTGATTTTAGGTGTAAGTAGTGCTTATTTGATGGCAAATTATAATTTTTACTTCTGTAGAATTTTAGAAAAATTACTTATTTTACCCTTGGCAATACCTGCTTATATTTTAGCTTTTGTATATGTTGGGATTATGGATTTTCAGGGCTTTTTTCATGAAATTTTTGGCTTTAGGATAGATTTTTTCAACCATTATGGGGTTATTTTTGTCTTAGGAATTTCTTTATATCCTTATATTTACTTATTTGCTAAAACCGCTTTTAAAAGTGAAGCCATAGAAGCTTATGAAGTGGCTAAAATCATGGGGTATTCTGAATTTAGAATTTTTTCACGCGTCATGCTTTTAAGCGCAAGACCTGCTATTTTTTCTGGGGCTTTGCTTGTATTGATGGAAACTTTAAGCGACTATGGAGCTTCAGCTTATTTGGGAGTAGATACCTTTTCAGCAGGGATTTTTAAACTATGGTATGATTTAAATGATTCTTATTCATCTAGTATTTTGTCAGGAATTTTGATGATTTTTGTTTTTTTAATCATGTATATAGATTATTATTATAAAAACAAGCATCATTATAGTTTTAATCAAAATTTAACTCTTTTTATCAAAAAAAGGAAATTAAGTCATATAAAGCAAATTTTAGCCTGTTTTTATTGTTTTATCATCGCTTTATTAGGATTTATCTTGCCTTTTATATGGCTTGTTTATTGGGGACTAAAAGATTTTAAACTTTTTGAAGCAGAATTTTATATCATTAGTTTTCAAACCATTATACTAGCTTTTATAACAGCTTTAATTACGACTTTACTGGCTTATTTTTTAATGTTTAGTTCAAGAATCATAAAAAATAACTTTTTCAGCCTATGTATCCTTAAGCTAAGTTCTTTGGGTTATTCTATACCCGCAGCTGCCTTAGGAATTAGCATGATTGTTCTTTTTGTGTTTTTGGATAAAATTTTTCATCTTAATTTATTAGGCACTTCATTGATCATTTTAGTTTTTGCTTATATTATTCGTTTTCTAGCGAGTGCGATTTATTCTTTAGAAGGGGGTTATAATAAAATTCATCTAAATACAGATGAAGCGAGTTTAAATTTAAGGCCTAGCTATTTGATCTTATTTTTTAAAATTCATACTCCTTTAATGAAACATTTTTTATTTTTGGCTTTTATCATTGTTTTTATCGATACTATAAAAGAACTTCCTTTGAGTAGAATTTTAGCTCCTTTTGGTTTTGAAACTCTAAGTGTAAAAGCTTTTTGGTTTGCAAGTGATGAGAGAATTTATGATGCTGCTTTACCTTCTCTGCTCATTGTTTTACTTTCTTTAATAGTCGTTATTTGGATGGATAAAATCACAAGGAAAGATGATGTTAGAAATTAAAAACTTATCAAAAAATTTTGGCAAAATACAAGCTTTAAAAAATATCGATCTTCATGTTAAAGAAGGAGAATTTTTAAGCATTTTAGGAGGGAGCGGAAGTGGTAAAAGTACACTTTTAAGAATCATTGCTCAACTAGAACAAGCGAGCTCTTGTGAATTTTTAAAATGCAAGGGTGAAGTGGCGATGATGTTTCAAAACTATGCTTTATTTCCTCATTTAAATGTCGAAAAAAATATACTTTTTGCGCTCTATGATAAAAAAGATAAAAAACAAATTTTAGAGGATTTGTTAAAAACCTTTGAAATTGAAAATTTAAGATATAAGAAAATTGATGAAATTTCGGGCGGACAAGCCCAAAGAGTAGCTTTTGCTAGGGCAGTAGCAAGAGGCTGTAAACTTTTGCTTTTAGATGAACCTTTTTCTAATTTGGATCAGAATTTAAAACAAGACTTAAGAAGAGAGCTAAAAAAACTCATACAAAAACAAAGAATTACAGCCATTATGGTAACTCACGATATCGAGGATGCTTATTGTATGTCTGATAAAATCGCTTTTCTTGACAAAGGAGAAATTCTAGCTCATGCAGATCCTAAAGAGCTTTATTTTAAGCCTAATCATAAAAGTGCTAGAATTTTACCTGATTTAAATATCATAGAAGAAGAACTTGATTTAGAAGATGAATTTTTTCAGTGGATCGCTTCGAAAAATTATACTTTTGGCTATGCAGAACTTAAAATAGGAAATCGTTTTGAAGCCACAATCTTACAGAAAGAATTTTTAGGAGCTTTTTATAGACTCAAAGTAAGATATAAAAATATAGAATTTTTTATGCTGCTCAGCTCAAATTACTCATTAAAAGAAAAAATAAATTTTGATATTATCAATTTTTAGCTAAAATTCCTAAAATTTCTTTAAGGACACGACCAATGAAAAATCTTTTAATCATAGGTGCAGGCGGAGTAAGTCGCGTAGCTACCGTAAAATGCGCAATGAATTCAGATACCTTTAGCAAAATCACTCTAGCAAGTAGAACTAAAAGTAAATGCGATGAAATTGCTAGTTTTATCAAAGAGCGTCTAGGAGTAGAAATTCAAACTGCACAAATTGATGCAGATGATAGCGATGCGGTTGTAGAGCTTATTAAAAAAACAGGGGCGCAAATTTTACTTAATGTGGCTTTGCCTTATCAGGATTTAAGCTTGATGGATGCTTGCATAAAAGCAGGAATTGATTATGTTGATACAGCAAACTATGAGCATCCAGACCTTGCTAAATTTGAGTATAAAGAACAATGGGCAAGAAATGATAAATTTAAAGAAGCAGGAATTTTAGGACTTTTAGGAAGCGGGTTTGATCCTGGTGTTACAAATGTTTTTTGTGCTTATGCGCAGCAAAATTTATTTGATGAAATTTCTTACATAGATATTTTAGATTGTAACGCGGGCGATCATGGCTATGCTTTTGCGACTAATTTTAATCCTGAAATCAATCTTAGAGAAGTTTCTGCTAAGGGACGCTACTGGGAAAAAGGCGAGTGGATAGAAACCGAACCTATGGAAATAAAAATGGAATGGGATTATCCTGAAGTAGGTATAAAAGATAGTTATTTGCTTTACCATGAAGAGCTTGAAAGCTTAGTAAAAAATATCAAAGGCTTGAAAAGAATTCGCTTCTTTATGACTTTTGGGCAAAGTTATTTAACCCATATGAAATGCCTTGAAAATGTTGGAATGCTAGGTATAAAACCTGTTATGCACCAAGGCAAAGAAATCATTCCGATAGAATTTTTAAAAACCCTACTTCCTGATCCTGCAAGTTTAGGTCCTCGCACAAAAGGTTATACCAATATAGGTTGCGTAATCCGTGGTATAAAAGATGGCAAAGACAGACAAGTTTATATTTATAATGTTTGCAATCACGAAGAATGCTATAAAGAAACCGGAGCGCAAGCAGTAAGCTATACTACAGGAGTTCCTGCGATGATAGGTACAAAACTAATCGCTAAAGGAATTTGGCAAGGAAAAGGTGTATTTAATATGGAAGAATTTGATGCAAAACCTTTTATGGATGAGCTTAATTCTCAAGGACTTCCATGGAAGATTATCGAAATGACTCCAAGTTTAGGAGAGTAAAAAGGCATCTTTTAAGATGCCTTGTATTATTTTACAGGGTGAAGTTCGTTTGCGTAAAAGCTAACTGATCCCATACCTTCTTTTAAAGCCCATTCATAAGCTTTTGCTACAAATTCCCAGTTAATATGAGCATAGAATTTTTCTAAGTACGCAGGACGCGCATTGCGATGATCTACATAATAAGCATGTTCCCAAACATCCACAACAAGTAAAGGAACTTTATCTTCAGTGATAGGCGTAGCTGCATTTGAAGTACCCACAAATTCTAATTTTTGATTTTTAGTATTATAAACCAACCAGAACCAACCCGAACCAAAAACTCCTGTTGCTCCTTTGATAAATTCAGCTTTGAAATTCTCTAAAGAACCAAATTCTTTTTCTAAAGCTGCTTGTAAATTAGCATCCATGCTTTGGCATGAGCCACCACAGCCACAGCCTGTGATTGGTTTAATGCAATCAAAATAAAAATCATGATTATAAACTTGAGCAGCATTATTAAACACCCCACCACTTGAACTTTTAATAATACTTACAAGATCTTTAGTTGCAAATTCAGTATCTTTGATAAGATTATTAAGATTTGTTACATAGGTATTGTGATGTTTTCCATGATGATAGCTAAAAGTCTCAGCACTTAAAAAATCGCCAAAAGCATTGGTGTCATAAGGTAATTTTCTTAATTCAAACATAATTTTCTCCTTTGATTTAGTAGTTTGATAAAATATTGTAGCATAAAAATTTTATAAAAAGACTAAAAGAGTCCTTATTTATTTCTTTAAATTTTTAGCAAAGAAAGTTAGAATTTTATAAAGTATTTTTTTAAGACTTGTAAAATTAAGATAAATATCTATATTTTTTAAAAAAATTGATCAGTCTATAATGAGGTAAAACGATTTATGTGGTGACCCATACGAGACTCGAACTCGTGTTACCGCCGTGAAAGGGCGATGTCCTAACCGCTAGACGAATGGGCCACTTTTAAAAGGAGTAAAATAAAAATGAAGTTGAATTATATATATTTTATTCTTAAAGTTTAATTAAATATAACCCACTGTTATAAATTTTAATCAAAATTTTGATAAAAAATTAAATATAAGAAAAATTTTACTATAATTCTCAACTTTTTATATCTTTCATAGGAGTCATCATGGATCTTTACAGTCTTATCTTTCTATCCTGTGCATTAGCCATGGATGCTTTTGCTGTGTCTTTATGTAAAGGGTTTAGTGTTAAAAAATTAAATTTAAGACACTATGTTATTACAGGAGCTTATTTTGGTGGTTTTCAAGCCTTAATGCCAGCTATTGGATATGTGATAGGTATAACTTTTGCATCTTTTATTGCAAGCATTGATCATTGGATAGCCTTTGTTTTGCTTTCTTTAATCGGTCTAAAAATGATTAAAGAATCTTTTGAAGATGAAAGCTGCGATACTAATTCAAATCAATTTGGATTTAAAATCATGTTTGCTTTGGCTATAGCCACGAGTATTGATGCTTTAGCTATAGGGGTTAGTTTTGCTTTTTTGAAAGTTAATTTATTTTTAGCATTATTTTTAATAGGCTCTATCACCTTTGTTTTGTGTGCTGTTGCTTTAGAGATAGGCAATAAATTTGGCACTCGCTTTAAAAACAAAGCTGAATTTCTAGGGGGTGTTGTTTTGATAGCCTTAGGAATAAAAATTTTAATCGAGCATTTATTTTTTAGCTAAAAATTTATTTCTAAGTAGCATTAGAGCTTTAGAAAATTCCAAAGGAGTACTTTGGAATTTTTTATTAAAAGTTCTTTGGCGCTTAGCAAGCTGTGATGTATGTATAGTGATTAAATTTTCAAGTTCTTTTAAAGAAATTTTATTTTCTAAATACTCTTTACATTCCTTAAGTCCTATAGAATTCAATGCTTTAAGATTATTATCAAAATTTGAAAAAAGCATTCTTGCTTCTTCTATAAGTCCATTATCAATCATTTCTTTTGTTCTTGCTTCTATGCGTTTTCTTAGAATTTCTCTATCCCATACAAGCTCATAAATTTCAATATCCTTAAGCACTCCATCCTTTTGTGTTCTTTTTAAAAAATCACTGGGAATTTCATTTGTGTTTTCATAAATGCTTAGCCATTTTCTAAGGCGATAAGTGTCATTTTTTTCTATTTTATAAGCTGGATCAATTTTTAACAAAAGGGTATAAATTTCATCATTGCTTAGAGTGTTGGTTGTATCTTGAATTTTTTGACTTAAACCATCTATCATTGTTTTTAGATAAAAGCCTGTTCCACCTACTATAATCAAGGGTAAATCATTCATAAGAGCAAATTCTTTTGCTTTTTGGTATTCTCTTATAAATAATTCTACATTAAAATGCTCATCAACACTTAATAAATTTACTCCAAAGTAATTTAAATTCATAAGCTCATCTTTAGATGGCTTGGCATTAGCTATATTGATTTCTTTATAAACACAAAGACTATCAAGGCTTAAAACCACTGCATTGAATTCTTTAGCTAAGGCATTTGCTACATAAGTCTTTCCGCTAGCTGTGGTTCCTATGAGTGCAATTTGAAAAAACATGAGATAACTTATCCTAAAATTTATGAAAATTTTAGTAAAATCATAGCAAAAAATATTTTAAAGTGGAAACATGAATATAATTTGGAATAAATTTAAAGATATTTTGGAACTTGTGGTATTTAAGCATTCTATTTTTGCCTTGCCTTTTTTATTTTCATCTATGATAGTGGCTTCAAAACTCATTAATGATAGTGCTTGGTTTGGTTTTAAGGCTTTGATTTTGGGTATTGTTTGTGCTGTAAGTGCAAGAAATTTTGCCATGGCAACCAATCGTTTAATGGATGAAGATATCGATAAAGACAATCCTCGCTGTGCAAATCGCCCTAATGTCAGTGGAAAAATAGGACGCAAAAGCGTTTGGATTTTTATCATCCTTAATGCGATTATTTTTGTTGTATGTTCTTATTTTATCAATACTTTGGCTTTTTATCTCTCTTTTCCTGTGCTTTTTGTATTAGCAATTTACTCTGCTTTTAAACGCTTTAGTTCTTTAGCGCACTTGGTTTTAGGATTTTGTTTAGGACTTGCACCTATTGCAGGTAGTGTGATAGTTATGGGTGAAATTCACATTTATAGCGTGATTTTATGCTTAGGGGTAACTTTTTGGACGGCTGGATTTGATTTGCTTTATTCTTTGCAAGATATGGAGTATGATAAAAAAGTAGGACTTCATTCTATCCCTGCCAAATTTGGCTCTAAAGCGACATTATTTATCTCGGCTTTTTGTCATGTATTAGCAGTATTGTTTTGGCTACTTTTTGTTTGGCAGGTTTGGGGAGTAGCACTTGGAAATATCGCATTACTTGGAGTGATTATTAGCGGTATTATTTTAGCTTTTGAACATAAAATCGTACATAAAAATTTTGCTCACATTGATAAAGCATTTTTTACTTTAAATGGATATTTAAGTATAATATTTTTTATTTTTATTTGGATTGATTTAGTATGGAAATAAGTCTTTTTAAAGCAGGCTTTGAAGCTTCTTTAGAGTGTTGTGATATTGAAAACAACCACTTTTTACAAGAATATTTAAAATTAGGTGCCATTTCTCAACTTTCAAAGTGGAAAAAACTCGCCTTGCGTGTGGATTTTGATGAGGGCGAGAAAATCATTTTTGATTTACTTTTGAGCTTAAAAGAAGATATTTTAAGACTTGAGGATTCTTTAGATAAAAATAAAGATCTTTTAGCACTCAAACAAAAAGGCGTGGTTGAATCTTTAAATTTTGAGTATTTAAATTTTTTAGATGAAATTTTAGAAGAAGGAAAAGAGTATTACATAAGATTTGATCTTAATAATCAAAAAATGGCTATTTTTGCTAAAGCTCAAAATAAAAAATTAGCCCAAATTATCAAAATAAAACCCGAAGATAGGATAGCTTTTGATGCTTTTGTGGTTCAATTGCAAAGAGATATGATAAGAAATAAAAAGGACAAAAAATGAGTAACGATGTGCTTTATTTAGTTTTTATGATCGTGCTTTTGGTTGCAATATTAGCCTATATGAATATCAAAGATAAAGAAAGCAATGCAAAAATAAACAAACTCCAAGGCGTGGTTGAAGATATCACAAAAGAACTTCATTATTTGCGTAAAGAATTAGGCGTCAAAGATGAGGGTGATCAAGAGGAAGAAGATTATAAAATCACTTTATTAAAAGAAGAAATTCAAATCACACTTGAAAAACAAATCAGTGCAAAAATTACTCCTGTTTTAAGAACTTTAAAAACCATGGAGCACATTATAGAAGATTTTCAAAATGAACAACAAAATCGTATTTTGAATTTGGAACAAAAGGCACAAAGTATGACAAAGTTAACGCCAAATTATGATACTGAAGAGCAAAAAATTGTGGATTTGTTTAAAGAGGGAAAAAGTATAGAGCAAATTGCAAAAGATTTACGCATAGGCACGGGAAATGTCGAGCTTGTTTTAAAATTTAAACAACTTATCAAATAATCGCAAGGGAGGGCAAAAATGTTAATTGATCAGTTTGGCAGAAAAATTAATTATCTTAGAATATCAGTAACTCAAAGATGTAATTTTCGTTGTCTTTATTGCATGCCAAAAATTCCTTTTAATCATCAACCTAAAGAAAATTTACTGAGTTTTGAAGAACTTTTTTTATTTGTTAAAGTAGCTATTGATGAGGGGATTGAAAAAATTCGTATCACTGGAGGGGAACCTTTACTGCGTAAAGACTTGAGTGTATTTATAAAAATGATAAATGATTATAAAAAAGATCTTGATTTGGCGATTACAACGAATGGTTTTTTATTAAAAGATTTTGCTAAAGATCTTAAAGATGCTGGACTGAAGCGTTTAAATATCTCTCTTGATACCCTAGAAAGCAAAAAGGCAAAAATTCTCGCACAAAAAGATGTTTTAGATAGTGTTTTAGCGGGTATTGATGAGGCTTTAAGCATAGGCTTAAAAGTCAAACTAAATACGGTTGCGCTTAAAGGCTTAAATGATGATGAATTGATATCTCTTTTGGAATTTGCAAAATCAAAAAATATTCAAATTCGCTTTATAGAATTTATGGAAAATATACACGCTTATGGGAAATTACAAGGTCTAAAAAGAGATGAAATCATACAAATTCTAAGTCAAAAATATCAAATAAAACTTATTAAAAAAGCCGAAAAAGCTCCTGTAAGTATTTATAGTGCAAATGATTATGAATTTGGGATTATAGATCCACACAGCCATGAATTTTGTGATTCTTGTAACCGTATTCGTTTAAGCGCTGAGGGTTTGCTTATACCTTGTCTTTATTTTGATGAGGCTTTAAGCATTAAAGAAGCAGTTAGAAAAGGTGATATTAATGCTGCTGCAAAAATTTTACAAGAAGTATTGCGTAATAAACCTGAAAAAAACAGATGGAGTGTGGTAGATAATGAAACTTCATCTCGTGCCTTTTATCAAACCGGGGGTTAAATTTGCAACTTGTTGAAAGTTTTTTAAGTATACAAGGAGAGGGCAAATACAGCGGAAAATTAGCTATTTTTATGCGTTTTGCAGGATGTAATTTTAATTGCTCAGGCTTTGGGGTAAAACTTATTAAAAATGAAAAAGTTCTTAAGGGTTGTGATACTATAAGAGCAGTTTTTACCAAAGAATTTAACGAAGAGTATGAAAATTTAAATGCAAGTGTGCTTTTTAAACGCGTTCTTGATTTAAAAAAAGACTTTGATCCTATTGTGGTGATTACCGGAGGCGAACCTTTAATCCATCATGAAAATCCAGAATTTATCCATTTTATCCAAACTTTGTTAGAAAATAATTTTGAAGTGCATTTTGAAAGCAATGGAAGCATAGAACTTGATTTTGAAAAATATCCTTTTTATAAAGAATGTATTTTTGCTTTAAGTGTCAAGCTTCAAAATAGCGGGATGAGTAAAGAAAAAAGATTAAATATCAACGCTCTTAAAGCTTTTAAGCAATACGCTAAAGATAGTTTTTATAAATTTGTTTTAAATTCTAGTCAGTTAGAAAGTTCGGCATTAGAGATTTTAGAAATTTTAGAAAAAGCGCCTAATGAAATTTTTTGTATGCCCATGGGGGAAAATGAACAAAATTTAAAACAAAATGCTTTAAAAATAGCCGAGTTTTGTATTAAAAATGGTTATAATTATTCTGATAGAATCCATATTCGTCTTTGGAATGATAAAGAGGGTGTATGATTATAAGAAAATTATTTGAATTTGAAAATGCTCATATTGTTAGATTTTGCTCTTCAAGCCGTTGTAAAAGCAGTATTCATGGACATTCTTATAAGGTTGAGGTTTTGCTTGAAAGCAAGTATTTAGATAATGCGGGAATGGTTTATGACTTTGGGCTTTTAAAAACCCATATGCGCCAAATTATCGACAGCTTTGATCATGCTATTACCCTTTTTAATCAAGATGATGAATCTTATTTAAACGAAATGAAAAAATACTCACAACGCTGGGTGAGCTTGCCTGTTAATGTCAGTGCTGAAAATTTTTGCCGAGTATTTTTTATACTCATCGATGCTTTATTAAAGCAAACCAAGATGATAAATGGCGAACAAGGTGTAAATTTGCAAAGCATTATAGTACATGAAACAAGAACAGGCTATGCACAAGGATTTAAAGAAGATGCTTATAGTCCTACCATGCCAAAAATCGCACTTGAAGATATAGAATTTTCACCTGCTATAAAAGCAGAATGGAGCGATATAGAATTTTATGATAAATTAAAAAATTTACACATTTTTACAAATCCTAAGGAGGTTTAATGGGTAAAAACTTAAGTATCATAGTAGGCTTATTTATAATTTTATTTTTAAGTGCTTGTAGCGATGATAAAGAATTCAATCATAAAAACCAAGATGCCACTGAAGAGATAGTGCAAATTGAACAAAATGATGAAAAAACAGAATTCAGTGATACAAATTTACCCCTACCGGTTGATGATGAATTTGATATCAGTGAAGAACATAAAGTAAATCCAAGTGTTGTCAATTCTTTATACAAGCAAAAATGCGCCTCCTGTCACGGTGAAAAAGGAGAAATTAAAACCAAAAAAGGCATAGCCATTAAAAATTTAAGCAGTGAAAGATTTATTCAAAGGCTTCAAAATTTAAAAGATGAAGCTCACAATTTTTTAACCCAAGAACAAAGAGAAAATTTAGCAAAATACATCAGTAAGGAAAAATAAATGGATAAAAGTTATGAATTTTTTCTAGCCCTGCATCTTTATAGTCTTTATGCTAGTGGATTTTTAATGCTTTTTTATCTTGTTTTAACTCAAGGAAACTTTAAAACCGAATTTATATTTATCCGTAGAATTCGTTTATTTTTACCTATATATTATGTTTTCTTAGCTTTGATGATTTTTACAGGTTCTTTGCTTTTAGCGATCAAGCAATTTCAAATGTATTTAAATCTTTGGCTAATGATTTTTTCTTGGATTTTTATTTTCGCTTTGGCTATTTTTCATTTTACACAATTTAAAAAAGCTCGTAGATTAAGACGCTATATAACTTTTAGACGTATCAGTTTTGTGATTTTATTTTGTGAACTTGCTCTTTTAATTTTACCTTTTTTAACAGGTAAATATTTATAAATGCAATTTTTATACCACAAACAAGCCGGTGAGGAAATTTTAAAACTTAAGGGCGAAGAATTTGCCCATTTAAAAGCAAGAAGAATTAAAGAAAATGAAATTTTATCCCTAAGAAATTTAGAAGATGATTTTATTTATGATTATAAAATTTCAAATTTGGATCGTAATTCTTGTTTGCTTTATTTTTTAGATAAACACCTTAAACCCCATCCACACAGTGAACTCAATCTAGCTTTAGCAGTGATCGATACAAAAATTTTAGAAAAAACACTCCCTTTTTTAAATGAACTTGGAGTTGCAAATTTACACCTTGTTTTTACTGAATTTTCTCAAAGAAATTTTAAACTTGATTTTGAAAGATTAGAAAAAATTATCATTTCATCTTGTGAACAATGTGGAAGAAGCCACAAAATGCAAATTCAAAGCTATAAAAATATACAAGAATTTAGCAAGTTTTTTCCTGATGCTGTTTTGGTTGACTTTGAAGGAGAAATAAAGGAATTTGATAAAACCCAGCTTTATTTTATAGGTCCAGAAGGCGGATTTAGCCCTAAGGAAAAACAAATATTTAAAGAAAAAATTTGCCTTAAAGTGCCTAATATCTTAAGAAGCCAAAGTGCTGTCGTTGCAGTAGCTGCAAAAATATTGCTTTAATTTTACTTAAATTAATGTTTTTTTTATATTAAATTTAATATAATCACCGCTTATTGTTTTATTTTTAAGGAAAAAGCTATGAAAAAAGAAATTCATCCAGAATATGTAGAATGCAAAGTTAGCTGCGCTTGTGGCAATACTTTTGTTACCAAATCAAACAAAAGTGAGTTAAGAGTAGATATTTGTTCAAGCTGCCATCCTTTCTTCACAGGTAGTGAAAAAATCGTAGATGCAGCAGGTCGTGTAGAGAAATTTAAGAAAAAATACGCAATGCAATAATTATGCTTTATTTTATTCCTACGCCCATAGGAAATTTAAGCGACATTTCTTTTCGTGCTTTAGAGCTTTTAAAGACTTGCAATGTTTTTTTTTGCGAAGATACAAGGGTAAGCAAGTCTTTACTTTATTTACTTTCATCTAAATTTGAAATTGATTTTGGCGATAAACAATTCATATCCTTTCATACTCATAATGAAAAAAAAGTTTTAGAAAATTTAGATTTAGAATTTTTTAATCAAGATATTGCTTTTTTAAGTGATGCAGGTATGCCAGGAATTAGTGATCCTGGGCAATTTTTAATTGATTTTGCTTTAAAAAACAATATCCAATTTGAAGTTTTACCTGGTGCTAATGCAGCTTTGGCGGCGCTTGTAAGCTCAGCATTGTGCGAAAAAGAATTTATTTTTATGGGTTTTTTAGTCAATAAAGGTAAAGAACGCCAAAGAGATATCCAAAAGATACTCAATCATCCCTATCCTAGCATTGTCTATGAATCCCCTAAACGCATCTTATCTTTAATCGAGCAAATAGCTATTTTAGATAGCCAAAGAGAAATTTTTGCCATTAAAGAAATTTCTAAAAAATTCGAAACCAAATTTAAAGCTAAAGCCATCGATCTTTTTGATATATTAAAACAGACAAATTTAAAGGGAGAATGGGTTGTCGTGCTAGCCAAAAATGATCAAGATAACACTAGTAATTCTTTATGTGAAAACGATATTTTAGAGCTTGAAATACCCTTAAAAACAAAAAGTAAACTTTTAGCAAAAATGAATGGAAAAAATCCAAAAGAAATTTATCAAAAACTGCTTTTAAGTCAAAGTTAGGTAAAATTTCACAATGATAGTTTATGGAAAACAGATATTTTTTTATATTTTAGAACGACATAAAGAACTTATAAATGAGCTTTATTTAGCTAAAGAGTGTGACAAAGAAACCTTTAAAAAGATCGCTAATTCAGGCTTTAAGATCAAAAAACTTGATTTTAAAACAGCTCAAGCTTATGCTAAGGGCGGAAATCATCAAGGTTTTTTACTGGATATTAAAGAGTATGAATTTAAGGATTTGCACACTCTAAAAAAGGGCGAATTTATAGCTATTCTTTATGGGATTAGCGATGTTGGAAATATAGGAGCTATAGTAAGAACAGCCTATGCTTTAGGAGTGGATGGGCTTATATTTATCGGAGAAAGGCTCGCGATGGAGGGCGTTATCCGTACTAGTAGTGGAGCAGCGCTAGATCTTGAAATCACCTTAAATAATGATATTTTTACCGTTTTAAACGAGCTTAAGCAGGTTGGATTTAAGCTTTTTGCGAGTGCGAGTGGAGGTAAACAAATCCATCATTATAAAGTCGATAAGGGCAAAAAAGCTTTGATTTTAGGAAGTGAAGGTTTGGGGTTGAGCCCTAAAATAATAAAAAAGTGTGACGAGTGCGTAGGTATAGAAATGAAAAATAATTTCGATAGCCTTAATGTTAGCGTAGCTTTTGCAATACTTTGTGATAGGATGATAAATGCTTAGTTGGAAAAAAATTGAAGATTTAGATTTAAAAGAAATGGCAGCTAAAACAAAAATCGAATTAGATTTTTTAAAAGCTTTAGCTAAAAAGGATTTTGCTACCTTAAATCGTTTTAATGTTCATGGTTTTATAAAAATTTTAAGTCGTGAATACGAACTTGATTTTACAGATTTTAATGAAGAATTTGAAACTTATCTTAGTGAAAATAATCTTAATGATGCAGCTACTAAGCCCAAGATGATAACCCCTAAGCTCGATGCTTACACTCAAAAGTCAACTAGTTTTGCATCTTTTGTAGTTATAATTTTAATCTTAGCACTTATAGGTTTTGGGATTTATTATTTTGATCATATCAAATCTTTTTTTCAAGATGAGCAAAACAATTCAAGTGTGACTGTTGTAGATATTATCGGACAAGCACAAACCAATCTAAAAGCCTTAGAAAACAATGTTGTTGTGATCGATAATCAAGCTGAAGAAAACAACACAGAAGCTAACCTAACTCAAGTGCAAGAAACCGTACAAGATTTAGATCTTAACAATACAAAAAAAGAAGTAAAGCAAATTTCTACTATAGAAAACAATACAAGCATTAAAGAAGAAAATTTAAGCAAAAATGATTCTTTAGCAAAAATAAACCAAGAAAATACACAGGCTTCAAAACCTCTTAACAAAGAAGCACATTTTAAAGCTTCAGGTAAAATTTGGGTAGGCTTAATCGACTTATCTAATTATAAAAAAACGAGTTTAGTAAAAGAAAATGATTTTAATCTTTCTTTAGAGGTAAATCGTTTAGTTTTAACAGGGGCTGCGGCTTTGAGCGTTTTTGATGAAAATGGCAAAGAGCAAAAATTTCCTGCAGGAAATTCAAAGCGCTTTTTGATCAAAGATGGAAAAATTACAAGCATTTCAATAGCTGAATTTATGAAGTTAAACAAAGGTAAGGAATGGTAAAAAAAATCTTTATTTTTTTATTTTTAGCTAATTCTGTTTTTGCTGTTTCTAGTTTAGAATTAGCTAAAAATTTAGTTGCCAATCCTTCTAAAGATCCTCAGTTGCGCCTTTTGTTTCCTAACTCTAGCTATATAGACGATAAAGGCAATCCAGACATAGCTAAAATTTCAAGAATTTTAAAAACCAATTCTTTAATCAATCTAACTCTATCAGATCCCCAAACTTTAAGGCTCAATTTCAAAGCTAAAGCAGATTCTGTTGTATTTTTTAAGATTTTAACCGATGCGCTTACAAATCTTGGATATGTATATTTTATTCCTACTGATATGATTTTGCGTGATGGCAATATAGACTATACCATACAAGTAGAATCTCAATACATTTTAGATCCAGGCGCTTTATACAGTCTTTTAAAAGATAATTCAGTTTATATAGATAATATCAAGCGCATAGATACTTATGATTATGAGTATGTTTTAAATTTTGAAAATGCTCAGCTTAATACCAATATCGATTTAAGACTTAATTCTACACAAACTTTAGAAAGGCCACTTAAAGATTATGTATTTACTCTTCAAGGAGCTTCAAATTTGATTATCGATGCTTATGATGCTGATTTTTGGTTTCCTAAAGTGCTATTTTTAGATAAAAACCTAAATCTCATTAAGGCAGTAAAAAGCCAAATTCAAAATAATCATTTTTCAGAGCTTATTCCAAGTGGTGCAGTTTATGCAATTGTAAGCGATATGTATAGTTTAGATAACATCCGAAGAGGTTTAAAAATCACTTTAAAAAAATAAAAAGGAAGAAAAATGTTTGATGAAATTCGTTTCAATACCATAGAAAGGCTTCCAAATTATGTTTTTGCAGAAGTAAATGCGATCAAAATGGCAGCAAGGCGTGCTGGAAAGGATATCATCGATTTTTCCATGGGAAATCCTGATGGCAAAACTCCTCAACATATCATTGATAAACTTTGTGAAAGTGCCAACAAAGACAAAACTTCGGGCTATTCTACCTCTATGGGGATTTATAAACTTCGCCTAGCTATTTGCAATTGGTATAAAAGAAAATACGGAGTGAATTTAGATCCTGAAAGCGAAGTAGTAGCCACTATGGGCTCTAAAGAGGGTTTTGTGAATTTAGCAAGAGCGATTATCAATCCAGGAGATGTTGCTATAGTGCCAACTCCAGCTTATCCTATCCATACTCAAGCTTTTATTATAGCGGGGGGAAATGTAGCTAAAATGCCTCTTAGATACAATGAAAAATTTGAACTTGATGAAAACAAATTCTTTGAAGATTTGGACAAAACCCTGCACGAAAGTATCCCACGCCCAAAATACGTAGTGGTAAATTTTCCGCACAATCCAACAACAGTAACTTGTGAAAAAAGTTTTTATGAAAGATTGGTTGCAACTGCGAAAAAAGAGCGATTTTATATCATTTCAGATATTGCTTATGCGGATTTAACCTATGATGATTATAAAACCCCTTCTATTTTAGAAGTAGAGGGCGCAAAAGATGTTGCTGTAGAAACCTACACTCTTTCAAAATCTTACAATATGGCAGGCTGGCGTGTAGGATTTACGGTAGGAAATAAGCGCTTAGTAGCTGCTCTTAAAAAGATAAAATCATGGTTTGATTATGGTATGTATACTCCTATACAAGTAGCTGCTACTATAGCTTTAGATGGGGATCAAAGTTGTGTAGATGAAATTCGTGCTACTTATGATAAAAGAATGCATATTTTACTAGAAGCATTTGAAAATGCTGGCTGGAAACTTCATAAACCAAGAGCTAGTATGTTTGTTTGGGCAAAACTTCCTGAAAGCAAAATGCATTTAAAAAGCTTAGAATTTTCAAAACAACTTTTACAGCATGCAGAAGTAGCTGTGAGTCCAGGGGTGGGCTTTGGTGAAGCAGGAGATGAATATGTAAGAATTGCTTTAATAGAAAATGAAAACCGCATTCGTCAGGCTGCGCGCAATATTAAAAAATACTTGAAAGAAGAATAAAATGAAAGTTGCTATTTTAGGATATGGGGTTGTAGGGAGTGCTGTTGCTCGTGTTTTAATTCAAAACAAAGAAATCATTCGCGCAAGATGTGGACAAGATATCATTCCTGTTGTTGCTCTTGCTAAAAACCAAAAAGAAAATCCCCTGATCCCTATCGTTACAAATGTAGATGAAATTTTACAACGAGATGATATAGATGTTTTTGTGGAGTTAATGGGTGGGGTTGAAACACCTTTTAAAATCATCAGTGAAATTCTTAAAAAAAATAAGCCTGTAGTCACTGCAAACAAAGCTATGCTTGCTTATCATCGCTATGAGCTTGAAGATTTAGCTAAAAATACAACTTTTGGTTATGAAGCAAGTGTTGCGGGTGGAATTCCTATTATCAAAGCTTTAAAAGAAGGACTTAGTGCAAACAATATCTTAAGTATCAAAGGCATACTCAATGGTACTAGCAATTATATCTTAAGCGCTATGAATAGCAAGGGTTTAAATTTTGATGATGTGCTAAAAAAAGCACAAGAACTTGGTTATGCAGAAGCAGATCCAACCTTTGATATAGAAGGACAAGATGCTGCACACAAGCTTTTGATTTTGGCAAGTATCGCATATGGTTTGCGTGCGAAACCTGAAGATATTTTAATCGAAGGTATCAGTAAAATTTCTGCTGAAGATATGTATTTTGCAAAAGAATTTGATTTTACTATCAAGCTTTTGGGTATAGCCAAAGCTCAAAATTCTATAGTAGAATTAAGAGTGCATCCTACTATGATCAATAAAGATAAAATGATAGCAAAAGTCGATGGAGTAATGAATGCTGTCAGTATAGTCGGAGATATATTGGGCGAAAGTCTTTACTATGGAGCGGGCGCAGGAGGAAATGCTACAGCAAGCGCTGTTATCGCCGATCTTATGGATATAGCAAGAAGCGAGCTTAAAGGCCCTATGATGGGTTTTGAAAATAATTTGAATTTTAAGCTGTTAAACAAGGATGAAATTTATACAAAATATTACCTAAGATTAAAAGTGGAAGATAAAATAGGAGTTTTGTCTAAAATCACCCAACTTATGAGTGAAAATAATATTTCGATAGACAGCTTTTTACAAAAGCCAAAACAGGGTGAAATTTATAGTACTTTATTTTTTACCACTCATCACACCTTTGAAAAAAGTATTCAAAATTTACTTTCTATCTTGGAAAAACAAAATTTTATCAAGGCTAAGCCTTTCATGATGCGCATAGAAGAATAATGGGATTTGCATCATATCTTAGTGGAATTTTGGGCGAAGATAAGGCTTGTGAATTTTTAAAAAAACAAAAATTTGAAATTTTAAAGCGTAATTTTCGTTCTAAATTCGGTGAGATTGATATTGTTGCGAAAAAAGATGGAATTTTACATTTTATCGAAGTTAAATTCACTCAAAACAATTATGAAGTTTCTGAGCGTTTAAATCTTAAAAAATATGAAAAAATTTTAAAAACTATAGAATTTTACGAATTAAAACACGGGATTTTAAATGATTTTCAAGTCGATCTTATCTGCATTAGTGATGATATGATACAATTTTTTGAAAATATCAGTGTTTAAGCTAATATTTAAAAAAATAAAATACAATTACAAAAAATTAGTGAAAGGAAAATTTATGGGAAAATATATCGAATTAACTAGTGATAATTTTGCACAAGCAAAAGAAGGCGTTGCTTTAGTTGATTTTTGGGCTCCATGGTGCGGACCTTGTAGAATGTTAGCTCCAGTGATTGATGAACTTGCAAATGATTTTGATGGCAAAGCAAAAATTTGTAAAGTAAATACAGATGAGCAAGGCGATTTAGCAGCTGAATTTGGTGTTCGTTCTATCCCTACTCTTATCTTCTTTAAAAACGGTGAAGTAGTAGATCAATTAGTTGGTGCTCAATCAAAACAAGCAATCAGCGATAAATTAAACTCTTTACTATAAAAATCTTCAAGGCTAGTTTGACTAGCCTTTTATCTAAAAAATTCAAATTTATACTAAATAATAATTTTTATTAACTACTATTAAGAATAATTTGTATATCATTATTAATAAAATTCAAATGCAAAGGAAGAATAATGTTAGATGTAGCAATTATAGGTGGAGGGCCTGCAGGACTTAGCGCTGGACTTTATACAACCAGAGGCGGTCTTAAAAATGTCGTAATGTTTGAAAAAGGGATGCCAGGAGGACAAATTACTTCTAGTTCTGAAATTGAAAATTATCCAGGTGTTGCGCAAGTTATGGATGGAATTTCATTTATGGCGCCTTGGAGTGAGCAGTGTATGCGTTTTGGTTTAAAGCACGAAATGGTAGGTGTAGAACAGATTTCAAAAAATGAAGATGGAAGCTTTACTATTAAATTAGAAGGTGGCAAAACAGAACTTGCAAAAGCAGTGATAGTTTGCACCGGTTCTGCTCCAAAAAGAGCGGGCTTTAAAGGCGAGGATGAATTTTTTGGTAAGGGTGTGAGCACTTGTGCAACTTGTGATGGTTTTTTCTATAAAAATAAAGAAGTAGCGGTTTTGGGTGGCGGCGATACTGCTTTAGAGGAAGCATTATATCTAGCAAATATTTGTTCTAAAGTTTATCTCATTCACCGCAGGGATGAATTTAGAGCTGCGCCTTCTACAGTAGAAAAAGTAAAGAAAAATGAAAAAATCGAACTTATCACTAGTGCGAGTATAGATGAAGTATATGGTGATAAAATGGGTGTTACAGGGGTAAAGGTAAAATTAAAAGATGGTAGCATCAGAGATTTAAATGTGCCAGGAATTTTTACTTTTGTGGGACTGAATGTAAGAAATGAAATTTTAAAACAAGATGATGGAAAATTCCTATGCGATATGGAAGAAGGTGGGCAAGTAAGTGTTAATCTTAAAATGCAAACAAGCATTCCTGGGCTTTTTGCAGCAGGGGATCTTAGAAAAGATGCTCCAAAACAAGTTATTTGTGCAGCGGGCGATGGAGCTGTAGCAGCACTTAGTGCTATGGCTTATATAGAAAGTTTGCATTAATCTAGGAGTTTATCCTAGATCTTTTAAGATTTTAAAGTAGCCTAGAAAACAAGAACTTATAAAATCAATCTTCTTTAATCTTTTGGGATAAAATTAAACAAGAGATATTATTATAAGTTCTTTAGATCTTTAATTAAGCTCCTATAACTCCACCATCAACTTTTCTTATCATTACTATACTTGATCTTGGTGTTTTTCCATAAGGGAAAGTACTACCCTTAAGTCCTTCTCCTGGATGTTGTATACCTACAAACATAGTAGTATAATCCTCATCAAAAGCAATTCCTGTTATCTCACAAGCTATAGGCCCTGTTAAAAAGCGTTTGATTTCACCTGTTTTTGGATTAGCTGCTAGCATACAGTTATTTCCCATTCCCGCATATTCGCCTTTATTAGAATAAGAACCATCTGTTTGTATCCAAAGTCTTCCATCTCTATCAAATTTAAGTCCATCAGGAGAATTAAATTTATTTTCACTAGTGATATTATTTGATCCTTTGTTTAAACCTTTTTGATTGTCAGGATTACCCGCAAGGGCAAAAATTTCCCAAGTAAACTCATCGTCTTTGTGTGAATTTTTTGGTATCCATTTTAAAATTTGCCCATAAAGATTTTTTGTCCTAGGATTAGCCGCATTAGCTTGTGTACGGTTTTTGTTGTTGGTTAAAGTAGCAAAAACTTCCCTAGAGCCACTTTCTTTATGACTTGCTATCCATTCGCATCTGTCCATAGGAGTTGCACCCACTACACTTGCAGCAAGGCGTGTGTTGATAAGTATATCAGCTTGTGATTTAAATCCTTTGCTTTCATCTAAGTCGTTTTTACCATACTCTAAAGCTATCCATTTTCCACTACCCCTAAAATCCCCTATATTGCCATTGAATTGGCCTACATATAAAGTTCCTTCATCTAAAATTTTACTTGTATCTCCGCCTTTTACATATTTGTGCTTGCTAACAAATTTATAAATAAACTCATCGATTTCATCATCACCCATATAAACGATAACTGAACCATCTTTTTCTACTATAAATTCTGCGTTTTCATGTTTAAAGCGACCTAAGGCTGTTCTTTTAACCGGAGTACTTTTTACATCAAAAGGATTGATTTCTACTATCCAACCAAAACGATTTGCCTCATCTAAATTTTTAGCCAGATCAAACCTTTCGTCAAATTTTTCCCAGCCATATTCGCTTTTTGTCTTAAAACCATAACGCTTAAAATTTTCATCAAATTTTAAATTTTCATCAGAACTTCCAAAATAATCATCAAAATTTTCTTCACAGGTAATATAAGTTCCCCAAGGAGTTTGACCATTTGCACAGTTTGCGAAAGTTCCATAAGCAAAATTTTTATCTTTTAAAACTTCTTTTTTAGCTGCTCCGCTTACTTCCATTTTAGTATTTGCATCAATTCTACGATTGTATTTAGAATCCAAAACTACAGCCCATTCATTACCCTTTTTTTGAATTTCTAATACACTTACACCCACACTTGCTTGCTCATATAAAACATCTTCTTTGCTCAAGTTTTTACCCTGATGATTAAACATAATTTCAGGATTAATGTATTCATTATTTATGGCTAAAATTCCTCTATTTTTTGAAAGTGAAAAAAAACTCATACCATCATTATTATCTCCAAAAACAAAGCGAGCATTGTCTACTGCATTCATATCGATATTTTTACTTTCATCATAGGCTTTTGCTTTGCTGAAAAGTGGATCTCCCCACGATATCAAAACTTTAGCCTCATAGCCCTCAGGTACTATGACTTCATCTTTTGTGCTTGCACTTACAGCTTTAAAACCCAATAACTCTTTATCCTTAAGTACCGCAGCACTTAAATTTGAACCTCCAAAAAAAGCCACCATAGAGCCTAAAGCTGAACCTTTTAAAAATACTCTTCTTTGCATTTGTTTTCTACTCCGTTATTGAAATTAAAACAATGAAAGTATAGAAATGTTTGGAAACTTTTTAGAAACTTTCAAATAAGTAAAATAAGAAATATATAAGAAGAATTTGTAAATAAATTTCATCAACACCCAACCTATCTAGGTATTAATAAATAATGAATTAAAGATATCAATAAGTAATAAATAAAAGTATCAACAAATCAAAATCTTTAGATTGATACTTGCATATCAATCTAAATTTTACACATCAATCTCTAATTAAAACCTTTTCTTTCTAACATCCTCAAGTATATTATTAGCTATATCACTTACAGTATTAGAAATAATAGCAGACTCATTAGCAATCTCTACATTATCTTTAGTAGTTTGATCAATTTGAGCTACACTCTCATTGATTTGAGTAATACCTGCAGTTTGCTCTTTAATAGATTCTGCCATATCATTGATAGATTGAACCAATAAATTAGTATTAGCTTCTATTTCAGATAAAGACTTTTGAGTTCTTTCAGCTAGTTTTCTAACTTCATCTGCAACAACTGCAAATCCTCTACCATGTTCTCCTGCTCTTGCAGCTTCAATAGCAGCATTTAATGCTAGAAGATTGATTTGATCTGCAATATCTCCAATAATACCTGTAACATTCTTAATCTCTTCAGATTGAGTGATTACATCACTAGTTTTTACAGAAACATTTTGCATAGAAGAAGTAATCTCTTCTAAAGCAGCTGCAGTTTCTTCTAAAGAAGCTGCTTGAGAATTAGAAGATGAAGTAAGGTTTTGAACTGCACTTTGAAGTTTAGAACTTTCACTGGCTAAGTGATTAGCAAAGTCAGAACTTTGTTTTAACATCTTAACAATTTCATCCCCTAAAGCATTAGTAGTTACTTCAACACTACCATTAGCATTATCAAGTTTATTTCTAAAGTCTAAAGACTTATATTCTTCAAAGATCTTATGAATAGCATTCATATCTGATCCTACTTTAGTTTGTAAAACATCTAAAAGTTTATTTAGAACATTTTTAAGTTCTATTAATTGTGGATTTCTAGGATTAGCTGTAATTCTTGCAGTAAGATTACCTCTTTCTACTACTCCTACAGTTTCAACACTTTCTTTTACTGCTTTAGCATCTTGTTCTAAACCTTGTTTAGTAGCAAGGATGTTTTCATTGATGGCTTTAGAGATTTGACCAAATTCATCATTGGTTTTTACATCAATAGTAGAAACATCTTTGGTTTTATGATTGATGAAATCGAAGAAGGAATTAAGTCCTGCTTGGATAGAAGCAAGTGGGGATAGATAGCGTGATACAATAAAATAAAGTAAAAGAACGCTAATAATGCTTGTAATAATTACTATAGCAATTTGTATATAAGCGATTTTAAATACGGGCTCTTCTATATAATCAATAGGTTCTCCTACACAAGCTGTATATTCTCCTAATACCTTAGCGCATACACCAAATCTTTCAGTTCCATCAAGTGGTCTTATATAATGGAAAGGCTCATAATCTTTTTTATCTTTAGCAATATCTGCAACAGGACTAACATCATAGCCTGGTTTTAAAAGCTCTTTATCAGTAGAAGCAAAAATCGAGTTTTTACTATCAAACACAAAAGTTCTTCCTGGTAAATTTTCAAATTCTCTTTGTAGATCCTTTACTAAAATATCAATCGCTAAAACCCCGATAAATTTTCCTTCTTTATAAAGCGGTATAGCATAAGTAAAACAAGGTAGGTTAGTAGTTAAATCAAGATAAGAAGGAGTTACATACAAGCCATTTGCTTTTACAGCTCCTTTAAAATAATCCCTTGTTCTAGCATCATAATTATCTGCTTTGCCATAAATTCCAAAATTCAAACCTTTTTCATCAGAATCAGGATCTGTCACAACAAGCTCACCATCAGGCTGAGCAATATAAACTGCTAAAAACCCTCCAGCATCTCTAAACACCTTTAAATCCTTACCTACATAACGCATTAAGGCTTCTTGATTACTGATTTGTTCGTAAGGAAGCTTTAAAATATTTTTAGCCAAGCTTTCAAGAGCTGCGGTATTTCTTGCCTTAAAAGCCTCCATGGAATTTTTAGCAGTTCTTACATAATTACTTTCAGCCTTAACAACTTGATTAAAAACCTCATCTTTAACAAAGATAAATGTTATAATCCCCAAAAAAATCAAACACACAATTGCTATCAAATTTGCAATAAGTGAGACTTTAATCTTGACACTTTTCACAGATTTTACACCTTTCTTTAAAAAATTTTAAAACATAATTTTTGATGTTGTAATTATAAATAAGTAAATTTAAACTTAAATTAAAAAATATACCCTATAAAACAATAATTTCATATAGATGCACTATAAAAATTTAGAAATTCTAATTTATAAACTTAATATTGTTATAATTTTTTAAAATTTCATTCTCTTTAGGATATAAAATAATGAAAAAAATATTCCTTTTTTTTATATTTTTGGGGCTTTTTAATTCCTTTCTTCATGCTAAAACCTTACAACCAAGCAAAAATCTAAATCCACCTTTAATCAGCGTAAGCATAGCTCCACAAGCTTTTTTTGTTAAAAAAATAGCGGGTGATACTCTAAATATAAACATCTTATCCACAAATACACACAAGCCAAAATCCAAATCAAACCCTATGAAAAAGCTTGAAAAAAGTGAGCTTTACTTTACCATAGGCTTAGAATTTGAAAAGAATTTGACAGACAAACTAGAACAAAAATTTCCAAAAGTTAAAATCATAGACATGCAAAAAGATATTCCTCTAGCTAAAACTAGTTCTAGCAACTCCAAAGAAATTTTAGATCCTTTTACTTGGCTTGATCCTATTTTAGTTCAAAACATAGCCTTAAATACCTACAATGCTCTAGTACAAAAATACCCTCAAAACAAAAGCTTATACAAGCATAATTTAGATAAATTTTTAACAGAGTTAGATGTCTTAAATTTACAGATCTCTTCAAAATTACAAAAAGTAAAAAATAAAGAATTTATAGCATATCATCCCGCTTGGTCATATTTTGCCAAGCGTTATGATCTTGTGCAAAATCATATAGAATTTTTAGGAAAAAAACTAAAAAGCAAAGATATAAAAAATTTGAGTGCGTTGATTAAAGAAAAAAATATTAAAGTTATTTTTGTACAGACTCGTTTTCCTGAAAAGACAGCAAAAACTTTAGAAAAAGAATACAATGTAAAAATTTACAAGATAGATTATTTATCTTATGATTGGGAAAATGAACTTTTGAAAACAGCAAACGCTTTTTATGAAAATTTATAGTTAGGTTTTTTAATGCTTTTTTTTGAAATATCAAATCTTAATTACGCTTATAATAACGAAACGATCTTAAAAAATATCAACTTAAGCTATGATAGTAAAGATTTTCTTTCTATCATCGGCCCTAATGGTGCAGGGAAATCTACGCTTGTAAAACTCATCCTAGGGCTTTTAAAGACTAAAAAAACTATCAGTTTTCATGGGCTTAAAAAAAATGAAATCGGCTATGTCCCTCAACACACTTTAGCAAATCCTAACTTTTGCCCAAGGGTTATAGAAATCGTTTTAATGGGACTTGTCAATAAAAAAATTTTTGGTTTTTATAGTAAAAAAGATAAAAACAAAGCCTTAGAAGCTTTAGCAAGTGTGGGTATGCAGGATTTTTGGGATAGAAAAATCAATGAATTAAGCGGAGGTCAAAAGCAACGCGTTTTTATTGCTAGAGCTTTAGTTGATGAATGCAAAATGCTGATCTTAGATGAGCCTACAGCAAGCGTTGATAGCAAATCTGCGATTCAAATTTTTGAACTCCTAAGTTCTTTGCATGAAAAGGGTATAGGAATTTTACTCATTTGCCACGATATCAATCTCGTGCTTGCTTATAGTGATAAAATCGCGTATTTAAACAAAGAACTCTTTTTACATACCAATACCAAAGAAAAAGACAAAAGCGTATTTTTAAAACACCTTTATGAAAATCATTCGCATTTTTGTGATGTAGAAATGAGTTTAAATTCTTGCTTTTGTGATGAAGAAAATTGCGAAAAGAAAAAAATTTGCGAACAAGAATTTGCAAGAAGAAATTTAAAAAAATCAAATTTCAAAAAAGAAAATTTTTGTTTGAAATTTTCAAAGGAAAGCCATGTTTGAAATTTTAAATTTCACCTTTTTTCAAAATGCTTTATTGGCTGCGGTTTTAGTCAGCGTTGCTTGTGGAGTCGTAGGCACACTTGTGATGATAAATCGACTCTTTTCCATAGCAGGAGGCATCACGCATGGGGCTTTTGGGGGCATTGGTATAGCGTTTTATTTTTCTTTGCCTATATTGATCAGCACAGGTATTTTTACGCTCTTTTTAGCCTTTTTGGTGGCATTTTTATCGAAGCGTTATGAGCACAGAAGTGATAGTATAGTCGCTGTGATTTGGGCTTTTGGGATGGCTTTTGGGATCATACTTATAGATTTAAGTCCAGGTTATAGCACGGATTTAATGGCTTATCTTTTTGGAAATATTTTAGCAGTAGGAATGCAAGATCTATGGCTGATGGCGATAGTAGATGGGGTTGTGATTATCTTAATGCTTTTATTTTATAGACAATTTGAAGCCTTAAGCTTTGATGTTGAATTTGCAAAAGTACGAGGGATCAATACAAGCTTTTTTCACTATCTTTTAATCGCACTTATGGCATTTTGTATAGTGATTTCCATACGCCTTGTAGGGATTATTTTGATCATGGCTTTGCTTAGTATACCTAGTTTTATAGCTGAAAATTTTACAAAAAAGCTAGGCTTGATAATGATTTTAGCAAGTGTATTGAGTATGATTTTTTGCGTTTTAGGGCTTATAATAAGTTATTATTTTAATCTCTCAAGCGGTGCTTGTATCATAGCTGTAGCTTGCTTTGGCTTTTTAATGCACTTGCTAGCAAAGTTTTTACTAAAAAGGTAAAGGTGCAAAAATCACTTGCACTTTTATATTTGTTTTCAAAAGGCTATTATCATTTAAAAATGCCAAATGCTCATTTGCATTGAATTCTAATTCTTTTATCGTATTTTGCAAACTCATCGTTCTTTCACATAAAGGATAGATCAGTTTAATATCATGAATTTTAAATTTACAAGCATAAGCAAACATTTGATACAAATCACTTTGTGCTATGCCATGCTTTTTATCTTCATTGCTATCTGGAATTTTCCACTTAGTATCTAAAATCGTTTTATTTTCTATATACAAATCAGGCTTTAACATAAAGCATTTTTCACCCTTTTTTGAGATCAGGTATTTTCCGCTGCTTTGAGTTTTGATATTTTGAGTCGGATTTGCTTTTTTTAGCATATGAGCTACATAATCTTCAAAAAGTTTTTCCATAGGAAAAAGCAAGGCAAAAGCTTCATTTTTACCCTTATAAGGTGCAAAAGTTTGATTTTGCAAAAAGATCTTACACCAAGAAAGTAGATTTTCATAATAATCAAAATGTCTTGAAATTTTATAAGTAAAATCTTTTTCATAATTTGTAGAAAATCCCACCTCATCAAACATTTCCAAAGCTTTGATGATTTTAAATTTATGGTGAGTGGTTTTGGACTTTAAAAGATTTAGAGTGGATTTTATAAGGCAATTGGGCGCGATATCGAGCATAAATTCATCGCTTTGAGTGAAAAATCTTTCTTTATGAACTAAGTTTTGTTTTAAATGTTCGCTAAATTGCAATTTTCCTTTAAGAAATTTTCTATTTTCTTCAATGCTTATATAATCCTTTTTCAAACCCTTTTTATAAACCTCATCCAATTCATCCAAAAACATTGCGATAAAGATCTCTAGCAAAGGCATTTTAGAAATTTGCAAAGATGAAATTTGAGATTTTTTAAAAGGAGAATTTTTTAAGGTTTTTAGCATATTGATTAAAAGGGTTTTGGGATTGAAAGCAAAATCCTCTCCATAAAAATTCTCACTGGTTTTAGCTTGACTTATTTGATTTAAAATATAATTTTTTAGTAGTTTTTCTTTCGAGATAGTAGATAATTTACACTCTTTATCTTTATAACTGTCCAAATTTGTACATTTTGGTAAAATTTCTAAAACTCCACTTTTAGTTTGGATAATGCCTACATAATTTTTAGCTTTTAGGGTATTTTTGTTTTTAAAGCTTAGAAAATTTTCATTATTTTTAGCAAAATCTTCTAGCTCTTGATAGAATTTTTTAGCCTTTTCTTTGAAAATTCCTTGCAAATCTTCTTTAGAAAAAGCTTGGTGTTCGATGATAGAAAAGGTGTTATTGTTTATCATTTTTTGATTGATTTTCCCCATCGTTATAAATGGCTTGATAAGTTTTTATATCGTTCCAAATTTCATTATCAAATGAAGCAATATTATAAATAATCTTCTCGCTATCTACATTGTCTAAATTTTTTATTTTCTGTAGATATTTATCATCTTTTTCACATTTTTCAATCATACCATTATCATTTAAAACCGCGCTAATTAAAGCATAGTCATTATAAAAATACTCCTGCAAAAGCGGGATGATTTTATTTTGAAAAACTTTTTTTAAATCTTCCAAATTTTCAACATCTATAAAAAACGCATGTCCTATGGTTTTTTCTCTATCGAGCAAGTATTCCATACGAGCATTGATAGCTTCTAATAATTTTTGTAAATCTACACCTTCGCAATTATTAGACAATTTACTAACATCAGGCATCATCTCTATAAATTCAAATCTTCTTCTTAAGGCTGTATCAAGAGAAGTGATACTTCTATCAGCTGTATTCATAGTGCCTAGGATATATACATTTTTAGGCACTCCAAACTCATCTCTACTATAAGGCAATCTTACCTTTAGCTCTTCTTTCTCGCCTATTCTTTTGCTAGGTTCTATTAAGGTGATAAGCTCACCAAAAATCTTGCTTACATTACCACGATTGATTTCATCGATGATAATGATAAATTTCTCTTTGGTATTATCTTTGACAATTTTTAAATCATTTAGTTGATTTATCCTTTCTAGTAAATCATTAGAGCTAATTCTATACAATCTATAAACGGTTTTTTGAACTAAAATTTTGCCATTATTTAAATCAAGAATATTTATTTCTTCATCTTGAGAAATCCACCTAATCTCTCTATATGTTTGATATTCTTTATCTCCACTGTATTTAACATCACTTGCAATAACCCCGATACCCTTTATAGTTTCTGAGGTATTAAAAACACATACCAAATCTCCTATTTGCATATAATCTACAAAACTTATTATGCTGTTTTTGTCATTTGAACCTAAATTTAAAAAACGCTCATCTTTATATTTTGGAATATCATGCCAACCGATGCAAATTTTATTTTCTTTAAAACATTCCTCTCTTAAAAAACCCTTACTTCCTAAAGAAATTTTCCAAACTTTTGAATTTTTATCAACAGATATACCCTCATCCTTATTTATAGCAATTTCTCTTTCTTTGTTTAATGCTCTTTTATAAAGCTCTTTAAAAATTCCATCTTTTATTTCATATTCTATTTCTTTGGAATTGCCTTTTTCGCTGTCCATAATAGGCTTTATGCCTTCTACAAATTCTTCATACCCATAGTTTTGATGAAAAGTTGTAAAGACTATTTGTCCATTTTTTACATACTCATCAAATTTAGCTTTTTTCTCATCTCTACTTTCTAAATTTTCGCCCAAGATTTCCAAAGCTTTATCTATAGTATGGTAAGTTTTTCCTGTCCCTGGAGGCCCATAAAGAATTTGATTTAAGGGTATATTTTTATTTTCCATTTCGCCTGATATTTGTTGCGTATCATTTTCTATTTCTGAATTTTTGTTTTCAGGTATGTTGTTATTTATATCTTGAATCTCATTTAATGGTAATTTTTCAAACCATTGCATATTTAAAATAATTTTATCTACAATTAAATCAATATCATTACTTAAATTTGAATAATTATAAACCTGATAATTAAAACGTGTATTATACTTATCGACTTTATTTTTTGCTAAGTAATTAATTGTCTTGTCTTCACTTTCTCCAATGCAAACAATAATTTCTCCATTTTCTCTTTTTATACCACAATATACATAAACACCATAGGAAGCTTTATATTCTTGAGTATCTGTTCTTATAAATATAATCCATGGGATTTTAGATATAGTTCCTTTTCCATAGCTTAATTTAACGCAAAAACCATAACTTTTTAAAAAATCAAAATTGACTATTTCATCTTTAGAGGACAACTTATCACTATTATAAGCATTGTGAAAAAAATCAATTAAATACTCTTTAAATTTATTTCTTTCCTTATCTAAAAATTTAATCATATGCAACCTCTTAGTCTACGATCGTAAAAAATTTACAATTTTTATAATATCTACGAAATTTTTCTCTATCTTTATTCATATTTTTTATATAAGTAAAGATAGGAGTTTTCCACCTATAACCTTGACTTTTAGTATGAAATTCATCTATCAATCCACCCTCTTGATAAACATACACACTCATACCACCATTTTTTACAACTGCTTCTTTGAATTCATCCTCATCTTTTGGAAAATGGTAATACACATTACCATTTTTATCCGGATTGCTTATTTTCCAATCGTATTTATCTTCTAGCATTGTATGCCTTTTGAATTTTTGTGTTTAATTTTAATTATATAAAAGATAGGTAAAAATTTAAAAATCTAAATTTTTACCATTGTATGAAGGTTCTAGCTTTTTTGATATCGCTAAATTTTAAAGTAGTTTTTTCTTGATTTTCTAAATTTTCTAAAGTGATATTTTCATCCTCTACGCGGATGATTTTTGCTTCGATTTTTTCTTTTTCATTGGTTGTGATTTTTACAAGCTCGTTGATACTTTTTGCAAAATGTTCTATCTTGCTAAGTTTTCTCTCAAGTCCTGCTGAAGATACTTCTAAAAAATACTCCCCACTTACAGGTGGTTCCACATCGAAAATAGGTGATAAAATTTCACTAAGCCTTGCGCAATCATCCAAATTCACACCCGTTCTTTCACCCTTTTCATCTAAGGGCTTCATCACATAAACGCGGTAAATTTTCTTGCCATTTTCGCTAGTTAATTCGCTATCATAAAGCTCTAAATTCACTTCTTTACACAAAGCTTCAAGATTCATTTTTGTCCTTTTTTATTTTTTCAAAAAGTGCGTCCATATGGTTTTGATACTCGAGTCTATCATCAAATTTAAAGTGAAAATTTGGACATCTATACCAGCCTTGTTCACTCATACAATAATTTTGCAAAGCTCTGCTCGCTTTTTTTAAAGAATTTAAAATCTTCTCTTGCTCGTGAGTATTAAAAAACATTTTATCAAGATATACAAAGGCATCGTATCTACCTTTTTTACACTCTACATCCACCACGCAAAGATTTTTCAAATTCTCATCATCTAAATTTGCCAAAGCTTCAGGGATAAGTTCTTTTAAGACGCTTTCGGTGCGAAGTTTTTTAATCTCACTTGGATTCATAGACTTGCTTGTTCCTCTACTTCTTTATAGCTTTCTATATAATCACCCACTCTCATATCATCACACCCTTCTATGCCGACGCCACATTCATAGCCTTTTGCCACTTCTTTAGCGTCATCTTTAAAGCGTTTAAGCGAGCTTACATTTCCTTCATAAACCACAACTCCATCACGGATAAGACGAATTTTAGCTCCGCGGTTAATCACGCCTTCAGTTACCATACAACCTGCAATTTGACCGATTTTTGGTACATTGATCACTTGTCTAATCTCTGCTTGTCCAAGCTGTTCTTCAGAGATGATAGGACTCATCATACCACCTAGCAAGGCTTTTACATCATCAAGTAGATTATAAATGACATTATAAGTTTTTATTTCCACGCCTTTATCTTTAGCACGCTCTTTGATCTCTCCGGTTGGGCGTATGTTAAAGCCTAGTACGATAGAGTTTTCACTTGCACTTGCAAGCTCTATATCACTTTGGGTGATCCCCCCTACTCCACTGTGTATGATATTGACTTTAATTTCATCATTTCTAAGCTTTTCTAAGCTTGCTTTTAAGGCTTCTAACGATCCTTGCACATCAGCTTTTAAAATCACAGGAAGGGCTTTTAAGTTTCCTTCTTTGATCTTCGCTCCAAGCTCATCTATGCTTACTTTAGTCGATTTGCTGAGTTCTTTTTGGCGGTTGTATTCGTGGCGCTTGTTAGCATACTCTCTTGCTTCTTTATCACTCTTTACTGCGATTAAAATTTCACCTGCATCAGCCACTTCGCTAAGCCCTACGATAACACCGCATTCACCTGGTTTGATCTCTTTTAAAGCTTTGCCTTGATCATCGCTCATTGCACGCACTTTTCCATAAGCTTCACCTGCAACGATAGTACTTCCTACTTTAAGCGTTCCATTTTGCACGATGATAGTAGCCACCGCACCGCGTCCTTTTTGGATAGAACTCTCTATAACACTTGCTTTTGCAAAGCTTTTTGGATTGGCTTTGAGCTCTAAAATATCAGCTTGTAAAAGCACGATTTCAAGCAAATCTTCAATACCCATTCCCGTTTTAGCAGAAACTCCTACAAATTCATATGATCCGCCCCATTCTACTGGCATAATTTCCATTTCTGCAAGTTGAGTTTTTACCATATCAGGATTTGCAGCTTCTTTATCCATTTTATTAATCGCTATGATGATAGGCACACCTGCTGCTTTAGCGTGATTGATCGCTTCTTTAGTTTGTGGTTTTACCCCATCATCTGCTGCTACAACGATGATAACGATATCTGTTATGCTTGCACCCCTTGCACGCATAGCAGTAAAAGCTTCGTGACCTGGAGTATCTATAAAAGTGATTTTACGCCCATTTTTTTCCACCATATAAGCGCCCACATGTTGAGTGATCCCCCCTGCTTCACCACTAGCAACGCGAGATTTTCTGATATAATCAAGTAAAGAGGTTTTACCATGATCAACATGCCCCATGATAGTAATCACCGGTGCTCTACTTACCAAATCTTTCTCATCAACTTCTTCTTCATAGTCTTTTACATAATCAAACTCATCTGCTTCATTAATGATATTGATCTCTATGCCAAATTCAGCAGCTAAAATTTCAATCGCATCTTCATCTAAAAAATCATTTTTAGTTGTCATCATACCCAGCATGAAAAGTTTTGAAATCACTTCACTCACGCTTTTGCCTATCTTATCTGCAAATTCATAAACACGAATTTCTTTTGAAATTTCTACGCTCGAAACCGCTTCATTTTCTTTTTTCTCAACTTTTTTAGGTGGTTTTTTACGACTTCTTCTTTGAATTCCACCCTCAAGTCCGAGATTTGCTGAATTTCCAACTGATTGACGCAAAAAGTTAGGTGGTTTTTTCATAGTATTTTGTGGTTTTTCTTGTTCTTTTACACTAAAATCAGGTAAAACCACTACATCTTCATCTTCTAAAGAAATATCAGCAAAATCATGACCTTCTAAAAAGTCCATTTTTTCAGCACTTTCTTTTTTAGTCGCGACAAAAGGCTTTTTCTCTTTTTTCTTTTTCTTTAAATTTTCATCTGCATTTGAAAACATAGTTTTTAAACTAAGGCGTTCTTCATTTGAAGGAGTAGTAGCCTTTGGCTCTTCTTTTTTCGCAGCTTCTTCTTCATCTTTTTTCTTTTTAACGATCACAAGCCCTCTTCTTTTAGCTAAAGTCGCACTCGCTAAGCTCTCTTGAATGTTTTCTTTAGGTTCTTCAGGACTTTTTGGTTCAGGCTTTGCTTCTTCTACGACTTTAGCTGGAGCTTTTACTTCTACTTCTTTGGATGATTTTTCTTCTTTTTTTTCTTCTTTAGGCGCAGCTTTAGCTTTTTTTACAGGATCTTGTTTTAAATTTTTCTTGAAAGCCTCAGGGATGATTTTGGTTTGTATATACTCATAAATTCCTGCTGCAACTTCGGGTTCTACAGCATTAGATGCGGTCTTGATATTTAATCCTAATTCATTTGCTTTCTCGATAATTTCTTTGCTATCATAGCCTAATTCTTTTGCAATTTCATGAATTCTAATTTTTGCCATTTAAAACTATCTCCTTTAAATTCTGCTGAGTGATTTTTGTATTTAAATTTTTGCAAGATCTAAAAAATGCTTTTTGCAAGACTTTGCCTTCACTCAAAATGCAAGTCTCACACAAATAAACACTGCGTCCAAAATCAAAGTCTTTATAAAGCTCGCCTTGAAAATGTTTAAATCGGTGCATACTTTTTTGCAAATATCGATTTTTACAGACTATACACATTCGAATAGGCTCATGTTTATCTTTTGTAAAATTATATCTTTTTTTTTCTTTTTTTAGCAAATTTTAAAGCCTTTATTGTCAAATTCCAAACAAAGAACTTTAAAATGTCCAAATTTCTGCTCCATTTTTTGAGCTAAATGCTTTGCATCATCTTTATATGCTAAATTAAAAAAGCTTGAGCCTGAACCTGAAAGCGTGCTCATTAAAGCCTTGTTTTCAAGAGCAAATTTTTGTACCTCAAAAAGCTCGGGTAAATTTTGCATTCTACGCGTTTGGTGCAATAAATCCTTACTAGCAAGAGCAAGTAAATCATACTTTTTTTCCAAAAAACAAGCTGTAAGAAAAGAAGAATGACAAAGATTAAAAACACAATCTTTCAAACTCAAATTCGAAGGCAAGGCATTGCGACTTTGTTCTGTACTCATCGCTACATTAGGTACAACTACAACAGCGTTTAAATTTTCATCTAAATCTTTTTTTATACTGAAAACTTTTTCATTTTCTACCATGGATACTACAAAGCCCCCAAGTGCTGCAGGAGCTATATTGTCAGGATGATTCTCGTATTTTAACGCTTCATTTAAAATTTTCTCTTTATCTGCTTTAAAACCCGCCATCTCATAGGCACTCGCAATAGCACCGATAATTACTGCCGAAGAACTGCCAAGTCCACGAGATAAAGGAATGCTATTATCAAAAACGAACCTGAAGTGATCTTTTTTACCACTTAATCTTTGATAAATTTCATTAAAAATACTTACAAAAATATTGTTTTTCTTAAGACTTAAATTTTCACTTCCTTCGCCATTGACACTGATACTAAAAAAATTTGACTTCTCGATAATAGTATGATTAAAAAGTGCTAAACTCAATCCCAAACAATCAAACCCAGGGCCTAAATTTGCACTTGTAGCAGGTACTAAAATTTTCAATTTTTTCCTCAATTCTTTAAATTGCAGATAAAAAGTAAAAAGGTAGATTATCATCTTTTTTATTAAGCTTGCTTAAATTTGGGGGCAAAAAAAACTCTCCAGCTGTATTTTCCTCCAAGACGATCTCCTCTTCTTTTTTCACAAAACACATATTTTTATGAGCGGCAATGGGTTGGTTGTTATTAAGCTCAAAAGCACTGATAGCAAAAAGGGGGATATTTTTCACTATACTCAGTGTGCTAAGACTTACATAAGAAATTTTAATCCCCATATAAGAGCCTGGACCATTAGCATAAATTAGCTCATCAAAGCTAAATTCCTTTAACAATATCTTTAAAATTTTTGGCACAAACTCGCTTGCCTTTTCTTCACTCTCTATGCTTTTTACAAGCTTATCATCTTGATAAATACCAATCATCAAAGGCTTAGATAAGGCATTAAGCAATAATGAATTTTTTATGCAAAAACCTTTTCATAAGCTTTTTCATTTGCTTTTTCAAGAGTCACTATCTCATAAGCATCTTTATCTTTTAACACTTCCTTAGTGAGTAAATGATTTAAATGATGACTTCCAGCATATGAAATATAATCTCCAAAAACACGGTACCCAAGCAAAGTCAAATCCCCAATCGCATCTAAAATTTTATGTCTTACAAATTCATCCTTAAAGCGCAAACCTTCAGGGTTTAAAATACGATTTTCATCGACAACTATAGTATTTTCCAAACTTCCGCCCAATGCTAAATTCATATCTCTAAGAGCTTGAACATCTTTTAAAAAGCCAAAAGTCCTAGCTCTTGCTATATTTTCTATATAGTTTTTCTTACTGAATTCAAAATTATAACTTTGTTCACCTATAACAGCATTGTCAAACTTGATAGTATAATTAATACGCGGCTCTTTAGTCGGTGTTAAACGCACATATTTATCGCCATCTCTTACCTCTACAGGTTTTTTAATCACCATAATTTTTTTAGGTGCATCAAGCTCTTTAACCCCTGCTTCATCAAGCATCATACAAAAACTAATACTTGAACCATCCATCACCGGTGCCTCATTGGCATTTAAAACGATACGAACATTATCGATCCCGTAAGCATTGATGGCACTCATTAAATGCTCTATGGTAGAAATAAACCCTCTTTCATCACCCAAAACCGTTGCCATTTGAGTATTGATAACATTTTCAGGACTTGCCTTATAAGTGGCATTTAAATCACTTCTAAAAAAAACTATCCCACTATTTGCTTCTAAAGGCTCTAGGGTAATCTCTATAGGCTCTCCTTTATGAAGCCCTATGCCCACGCCTTTTACAGCTTTTGCTAAAGTTAATTGTTTCATCAATTTTTTCCTAAAATTATTTTTTTACCTTCATTTAAAACATTGTAAATATTATTTTCTATCCATCTTCTATCTTGCCATTGCTCAGGGCGTGTTTCAACACCTTGAACCAAAACGCCAAAGTGCAAATGATCTCCCAAAGCCAATCCACTTACACCGGTTCTACCTATTACACTTCTTTTGCTTAAAACCTCATCAAGCTCAACACTTTTAGAAGAACAATGCCCATAAAGACTATAAACTCCAAAACCATGATAGATGATTAAATTAAGTCCATAAATTCCATTTTCTTCTGCAAATACAACCTTACCTGGATTATTGCTTATAATAGGAGCTTCTGCTACACTTGCTAAATCAATACCCATATGATAAGAATCACTCACAAACTGCCCATTGTAAGAATAATACCTATGATCAGCAAAATCTGCTACTTTCATACCATTTTGAAGCGGTAAAAATAAATTGACTTTAAAATCATCAATTTTACTTTCAGGAACTTCTGAAGTAATCTTATGTATCAAAATTTCATTATTACCTCTTAAAGTTTCATTTACAAATTTAAATTTCTCAAAACGTGTAAAATTATTGTCCTTTGGCGCATACTCTTGTGCTAGATCTTCTATTTTGCCATCTAAAAATCTATCTGTAAGATTGATATTTGAAACACGGTATTTGCGATTGACAAAATAATACCTTATGCGCTCTTTGGTTATATTGCCAGCTTTATCTGTAGCAACGATATAAGCACGAAATTCTTCATCTCTTGCATCCCAAGCTATAAGAGCTGCGTAATAACCTTCTTTTAAATAAGGAGTGGCTTTAAAAATTTTTCCTGTATTTGTTTCTATATAAACCTTATCTAAATTTGCATCACTAGCTGAAAATACCACACTAGCAGCACCCCCTTGCTCAATCTGATAAGAATTGCTCAATACATTTACCCTTGGGGCACTATCATCTACTATGATAAGCACTTGCTTGCTTACTTCATTGCCGCCAAAGAAATTCCAAAAACTACTATCTTTAGCTTTAATCTCCATAATAAAAGATTTTACTTTTTCTTTATAAGCAAGCTTTGGTAGAGCAACTTGTAAGGTAATATCATTTAAATTTTGAATTTGCTCATCTACTATAAGCATGCCCGTTTCATTGCCTTCTTTTTGTAAGAAGATTTGAACACCCTTAATAAAACTTTCGTCATCTTTTATATGAACCAAGATAGGTTTTTTAAGATCACTATAGATAACATCTGGCATAAGAATTTGAGGAGGATTTTTTTCAAAAGCATTCATTCTTGAAACAAAAAACGCTAAAGCACCGATTAAAACCAAAATTAAAAGATATAGATAAAATTTTCCTTTTTTTCTTGCCATACTTTTTCCTAACTCGTTTTATGATTTTAATAATAATTTATTTTTTTCTTAAAAACTTAAAAAATTTTATTATAATTTCAGTAAATACCTAGCAAATTTCACAAAATTTCTCTTAAAGTATTGGCTTTTTGCATCCAAGACTTTAATTCTTCATTTTTATTTTCTTCAATCATCTTTTTACAAAATTCTAATTCTTTTTGAAAAAATTCGATAGAGCTTAAAATATTGTCCTTATTTTGCTCAAAAATACTTCCCCACATAGCAGGAGATGATTTAGCAATCCTACTCATACCCTTAAAAGAACCGCCCGCTAAATGAACGATATTTCTTTTATCTTCTTCTTTCATCACAAAATTTGCCAAAGAAAAACTAATCACATGTGGCAAATGCGAAATAATAGCGGCATGATGATCATGTGCTTTGCTATCCATAAAAACAATCCTCATGCCCAAATGTGAAAAAATTTCCACTGCTCTTTTTTGGTGCAAATCATCCGCTACTTCACTATCACACAACACACAAACAGCATCCTTGTAAAGCTCTTTAAAGGCTGCTTTTGGGCCACTGTTTTCAGTTCCTGCCATAGGATGAGCAAAAAGAGTTTGCTTAATAAGCTTTGCAGGTAGCTTTTCTATGATTTTTCTTTTTGTACTTCCAAGCTCTATGATAGTTATATTTGAAGGCAAATTTACTAATTTTTGCAAAATCTCTATGATAGCATTTACAGGCGTTGCGATAAAAATCATGTCGCACGAATGTAAATTTTCAAACTCTATAAGCTCATGAACAAGTCCTAATCTTAAGGCATCTTGTTCGTTTTCTTTATTTGAGTCTAAACCATACACACATGAAATTAATTTATTTTCCTTTAAACAAAGCCCTAAAGAGCCTCCCATCAAGCCAAGCCCTATAATTGCTACTTTCATAATGCTATCTCAATTCCTTTGTTAAATTTTTTCTGCTATTATACAAATTTTTAATAAAGCTTTAGGTAAAAATAAATGAAAAAAATCATCAGCGTTTGTGCCTTAGTAGCACTGAGTAATGCAGCAGTAATCAAAGAAATTAAATTCAGCGGATTAAATCACCTTTCAAATGCAAGTGCTTTAAATCTTACAGGACTCAAAGTTGGCGAAACAATAAATCTTGATAAAATCAATACCGCCATACTCAATCTTTACAAGCAAAATTATTTTGAAAATATTGCCGTAGAAGAAAATAAAGGCGTTTTAAATATCATCGTTACAGAAAAACCAAGTATAGCTAAAATAACTGTTACAGGGATTGCATCCAATGACAGAAAGCAAGTAGAAAGTATTTTAGGCATAAAAAGAGGAACTTTATTTGACGAAGCAAGTGCCAAAGAAGCAAGTGAGCGTATCAAGGCTTATTATGAAGCTAAAAGCTATTTTGATACCATAGTAGAATACAGAAAAAAAACTCTAGAAAATACCGAAGGACTAGAGCTTGAATTTATAGTTAATCGCGGAGAAAATATCGTTATTAACAATGTTAATTTAAGTGGAGCAAAGGAATTTTCATATTCAGATATCGAGCCTAGTATAGTCAATAAAGAAAAAGAATTTATGGGTTGGATGTGGGGAAGAAATGACGGAAAACTCAAAATTTTTGAATTAAGCAATGACAGTGCAAGAATCAGTGACGAGTATATGAAAAAAGGCTATCTTGATGTGCAAGTATCCTCGCCTTATCTTAAAACCTATACCGATACTTATCAAGCAAATCTAACCTATTTTATCAAAGAGGGTAAGCCTTATAAAATCGAGAGTATAAGTATAGAAAATCCTTTATTTAGTGAAGAGGAAAACAAGCAAAATTTAGATAACCTACGCTCAACCCAAGGCAAACTCATCAATATAGAAGATATTCGCAAAGATGTAAAAACTATAGAAACACAAAGTGCTGATTTGGGCTATGCCTTTGTAGAAGTTTATCCTGATATTCAAAAAAATGATCAAACTCAAGAAGCTACTGTTGTATTTAAAGTCATTCCTCATGATAAAGTCTATATTAGAAATGTTATCATTTCAGGAAATTCTCGCACGGTTGACAGAGTGGTTCGCCGTGAGCTTTATATCACTGAAGGAAATTTATACAACCGTACGGATTTAGGTGAATCTAAAAATGCCTTGAGAAGAACTTCTTATTTTGATGATGTGGATATCAAAGAAGAAAAAGTAGATGATACACATATAGATTTAATTGTCAATGTTAAAGAAGCTTCCACAGGTGCTATTTCAGGGGGTATTGGTTATGGCTCAAGTGATGGTATTTTGCTAAATGCTTCACTATCTGACACCAATATCTTTGGTTCAGGTATTAAAAGCTCTGTGAGTGTAGATAAAAGCGATGATACTCTATCAGGAAGAATCAGCCTTATAAATCCACGCGTTTTTGATAGCCAGTATAGCTTAGGTGGAACGCTTTATTCTAACGACTATGAATGGGATAATTACTCTGAAAAAAATTATGGTTTTGATATTACCCTAGGTCGTCAATTTGCAAGATACTACAATGTAAGTTTGACTTACAATCTTGAACAAAGCGATATCTATCATCTAAGTCCAACACTTTTAAGAACAGGTTATGAGCTTGGAAAAACTATAAAAAGCTCTATCACCCCTGCTATCACCTTTAACAACACAGATGATTATTATCTCCCAAGAAAGGGTATTATCGCTTCGACAAGCCTAGAGTACGCAGGACTTGGAGGGGATCAAAAATTCCTTTCATCAAGTTCAAAATTTAACTTTTATCAAGGTTTAGAAGACTATATAGGCTATGATCTTATTTATCGTTATAAAGCAAATTTTTACAAAGTATGGGATCAAGGCTATCTTCCAATCAATCAAAGAATTTATCTAGGCGGCATTCGTTCCCTTCGTGGTTTTGAAAGCAGAACTGTAAGCCCTAAAAACGAGTGGGGAGATGAAGTAGGCGGAACCATAGCTTTTACAAATTCCGTAGAGCTTAGCTTCCCTTTAATCGACAGAATCAAACTTCGCGGTAGTGTATTTTTTGATTATGGTATGATAGGACGCAAAAATCTAGATGAAATTCAAAGAATGAGTACAGGTTTAGGCATAGAATGGATCACTCCTATTGGGCCATTGCAACTTGTATTTGCCAAACCACTTAACGATAAAAAAGGTGATGATACCAATACTTTTGAATTTAACCTTGGAACACGCTTTTAATGAAACAATTCCTAGATGCTTGCTTAAAGGCAAATTTGCAAATTGGCAAGTATCTTGACAATATTTGTGAAAGCGATCTTGAGTTTTCTCCCGAGCTTGGTTATGATAATAATCAAAGCTACAAGCTTGATTTAAAATGTGAAGAAATTTTTATAGAACACCTCAACAACTTGGGTCAAATTTTTTCCGAAGAAAGTGGCTTGATCGGAGAAAACAGTCCTTACAAAATCATTCTTGATCCCTTAGACGGGAGTTCAAATTTTGTTTCTAAAATACCCTTTTATGGAACATCTGCAGCACTTTTTAAGGATGAAAAAGCCCAAAGTGCTTTTATTTGCAATCTAGCAAATTATGAAATTTTAGCTTTTGATGGTCATAAAAGTTTAAAATCAAATCTTTTAAATCCTTGCTATTCTCCTTTTTTGCCTCATCCATTTTCTCAAGTTGGAGTTGTAGAAAAAATAACACTTTGCCCAAATCTTATCAATCACCTCACGCAAAACAAACTTAAATTTCGCTCTTTAGGCGCTACAGCTTTAAGCATTGCATACGCTTCTTATTTTAGCTTTGTTTTGGTTTTAGGAAAAACTCGAATCTTTGATACTGCAGGAGCTTTGATGTTGTGTAAAGATTTACATATAGAAAACAATGAAAATTTCCTTCTCATAAGTAAAGATAAGCAAACTTTTGATATAATCTTGGAATTTTTTAAATAATTAGGTGAATTATTATGAATTTTGCAGATATTTTTTCAAAAATAAGAAGACAGCAACCTAGCACCAAAGAAGCTCCAAATCATTGGGTAAAATGCCAAAGTTGCCATGCTTTGATGTATTACAAAGAAATAGAATCTTGTTTTAATGTATGCCCTAAATGCTCTTATCATATGAGAATTTCTCCTATGGACAGGATTAAACTTTTAAGCGATGAAAATACCTTTGTTGAATATGATGCAAATTTAGAAGCCATAGATCCGCTCAAATTTGTCGATAGTAAGTCCTATAAAAAACGCTTGAGCGAGGGTGAAAGCAAAACCGGTAGAAAATCTGCAGTCATTAGCGGAGAATGTCTTATAGACGGTCTTAAAACCCAACTTGTAGTATTTGATTTTTCTTTCATGGGAGGATCTTTAGGCTCAGTAGAGGGCGAAAAGATCGTTAGAGCGATCCAAAGAGCTATCACAGATAAAACCCCTGTTGTTATCGTAAGTGCAAGCGGTGGGGCTAGAATGCAAGAAAGTACTTATTCTTTGATGCAAATGAGCAAAACAAGTGCCGCACTGAAACTTTTAAGCAAAGAAAAACTCCCTTATATCAGCGTCTTAACCGATCCTACCATGGGGGGCGTGAGCGCTTCTTTTGCTTGGCTTGGAGATTTAATCATCGCTGAACCAGGTGCCTTGGTAGGTTTTGCAGGAGCAAGAGTAATTAAACAAACCATAGGCGCAGATCTACCTGAAGGCTTTCAAAAAGCTGAATTTCTACTCGAACACGGACTCATAGATGCGATAGTAGAGCGTTCAGATATGAAAAAATACCTTAGCGATACTCTTAAATTCTTTTGTGGAAAATGATTTGCAAGTTAATATTTTCCATATACAAAAAAATGATGAATTTAAAATTTGGGGTGAGAAGTACACAAAACTTATCTCCAAATTTGCAGATCTTAAAGAGCATAATCTCTTTAACAAGAAAATAGCTGCTGCACAAAATTTAAATGCACAAGCTGCTAAATTAAGCTATGAAGAAGCATTTGCTCCTCATATCAAAGGTTTTTGCATAGTTCTTGATGAAAGAGGCAAAGAACTTACAAGCGTAGAATTTGCAAAACTCATAGCAGATAAAAATAACTTAAATTTTTTCATAGGCGGTGCTTACGGCCTAAGGGATGAATTCAGCCAGAGTTTAGATTTTAGACTTTCATTAAGTAAACTCACCCTAGCACATCAATTTGTAAAAATATTACTTTTAGAACAAATTTATCGTGCTTTTTGTATCAACTCAAATCATCCTTATCACAAATAAAAAAGGTTAAATAATGAAAAAAAATGGGATGCAATTTTTTAAAACCCTATTAGAAAATAGAAAAAAAACTATATTAGAAAATTTGCAAAGCAATTCTAAAGAAATTGAAGAATTACACAACAGTGTTCCAAGCGATAGTGTAGATTTTTCTGTTATTGAAACAGGATCACAAATTGATTTTGCTATCAGTGCGAATTTAAAACAAGAATTAGAAGAAATAGAAGAATCTTTAAATAAAATCAAAGACGATACCTACGGAATATGCGAATGCTGTGATGAAGAAATCGCTATAGAAAGACTTAAAATCAAACCTCATGCAAAATATTGCATCGTATGCCGCGAAAATTTAGAAAAAGGAGAGTTATGAAAATCAGATTATTTTTTATAGCAAGCTTTATTTATATAGCTCTTATATTTGCTCTTGCTTGGTATTTAAAATTGGGCAATTATACTTTAATTTTCAATACATATAGCTTCGAACTACCTATAATGGTATGGCTTATTTTACCTTTGATACCTTTAGTATTTTTTGCCATCATTCATATGGGTTTTTATTATTTTTTACTCACTTTAAAATTTAAACATTTTTTCAAAGATTCTACTAAATTTGAAAATTTTACCCGAGATCTTCTTTTGGAAAAAGAATCAAATATCAGCTTTCAAACAAAGGAATTTAGACAAGTAGCACAGCTAGCCAAAACCCTAAAAACACATGAAAAAATCCCTAATGCAAACAAAATCAATGAAATTTTAGATCTTATAGACGGCATTAAAAAAGAAGAATACTTCAATCTTAACAAATTTAAACTCGAAAATAATAATATTTTATTTTTAGAAAACGAAAAAAATCATATCAAAAATGATATAAATTATGCTTATTCCAAAATCAAAAACCTTAGTCAAACTCAAGACGAATTCCAAGATCTTGCTTTTGAAAGTTTGATAAAAAAAGGAACTTATGAACAAATCAAAAATATCAAAATCACAAAAAAACCTTGTCATATCCTTGTGCTCATCAAGCGTTTTAAAGAAGGAAATTTAGAGCTTAATGCTGCTGAATATGAAGTTTTACTTTCTCACAACATCCTTAGCGAAAAAGACTATCTTGATATAGCAAAACTCAGCACCAAGCTTTTAAATCCTGACGCACTTATAGGAATTTTTAACAAAATCAAAAATGAAAAAAGTGAAGCGTTAAGAGCGTATTTATATCTTTTAGCTGAATTTGGACTTTTAGATGAACTCAGAGAGCAAATTCATAATGATGACAAAAAATTCAATGATTTTAAAGCCTTTTTAACCCTACGTGAAAAAAATATCAAAATCGATTTAAATCAGCTTATACAATGATAGATTTTAGCAAAAAGCCTTTATTTTTAGCTCCTATGGCGGGTTTTTCAGACCTGCCTTTTCGCAATGTGGTAAAAAAATTTGGTGCAGATATCACAATAAGTGAAATGATAAGCTCCAATGCTTTGGTTTATGAAAGCTCCAAAACCTTACATATGCTAGAAAGAGCCGAACTTGAAAACCCTTATATAGTCCAAATTGCAGGGGGTGATAAAGAAGTGCTTAAAAAAGCAGTTCAAATGCTTAATGAAATGGATTTTGTAGATGGCATTGACTTTAATTGTGGTTGTCCTGTAAATAAAGTCGTCAAACAATGTGCAGGAAGTGCTCTGCTAGAAAATTTAGAGCTTTTTAAAAGCCTTGTAGGAGTGATTAAAGAAAATAATAAAAAAAGTCTTACAAGTGTTAAATTTCGCTTAGGATTTAATGAAAAATATCCTGAAAAAATGGCTAAAATTTGCGAAAGTTTGGGCGTGGACTTTGTAAGCATTCACGGACGCACAAGAAAGCAACTTTATAGTGGAAAAGCGGATTATGACTCTATTGCTAGTGCTAAAGCAAGCGTAAAAATTCCTGTGATCGCAAATGGCGATATTAATGCTCAAAATGCTAAAGAAGTTTATGAGATCACAAAATGCGATGGACTTATGATAGGGCGTGCAAGCGTGGGAAATCCTTGGATATTTTATGAAATCAAAAGTGGCAAAAATGTAGATGAAAAACTCAAAAAAGAAATTATACTCACTCATTTTGATGAAATGATAAAACACTATAAAGATCAAGGTGTGAGTATATTTCGCAAACATTTGCACGAGTATTCTAAGGGTCATAAGGATGCTTCAGCCTTTAGAGATAGTGTTAATCGCATCGACAATGTCGAAGAAATGACGAAAAAAAATAGAAGAATTTTTTAGTTTAACTTGATTGATTTTTATAATTTAAAAAATCTTAAGCCTTAATATCTATAATTTTTGCCGAAGTGTTTTAAGAAAGAAATTGATTGAATTCTCCTGCATCATCATCGCTAAATTTCATACCAAAAAGAAGTTCTAATTCTTTACTAGTGCTAAATTTACCTTCTAATAGTTTTTTTACAAGTTCATTTCTTGTATTATCATCTTTGTAGGTTTCTTTGTTTTTACTTTCTGCTTGTATAGGCTTGAAAGTTTCTTCTTTGTTTTCTTCTAAATTTTCTTGCAGTTTTTTCTGCGATGAATCAATATTGTTAAAATCAACAAAATATTTTTTTTGAAGCTCAAGATATTTTTCTTTAAATTCATCTATACTTTTGCTTGTGTGAAAAATTTTAACATAAGCTTCATCATAACTCACCCCATCAATATGCATCCAACGAGGGTGTTTGGCATTTTTATCCATCCATTGAAATAAATTTTTAACTTCTGACTCTGGTAATTCATTGTTTCTAAGTTTATCTTCTATTGAACCCTCGACTAATTCTATTTTATCACTGAATTTTTTAGACATCTTATACAAATCTATCAAATCATTACCTAATTCTTCTCTTTGTTTTTTTGTAAGCTCAGGATTTCCATTTTCAATACTTTCATCTCTTATTTTGGTAAGTGCTTGCAAGGGATTGTTTCCAAAATATCTATTAAAAGAACTTAGAGGAAATACTATCATCTTTACCACCTTGGGATAAATTTTATTCTAGAATAAATCGGCAAAAATGTATTTTTTTTTTTTAATTATTTTTACTCATATATTTAAAATATAAAGCACAAGTCTTCTAGTGTCTAAAGAAAAAAATCTTACTTAATCTTCCAAAGTCCTTATAATCAAACTTTTGGGCAGATTAAAGTGTTCTATAAGCTCTTTTTCTTTTTCTCTCATTTCTCCATTATCTACCTCATGATCAAATCCAAGCAAATGAAGCATGGCATGGATAAAAAGCAAGCTTACTTCCTCTTCAAAACTATGTCCTAACTCTTTAGCTTTCTGTTTTGCCAAATCTATATTAATCACAACAGAACCCAAAGGCAAGCTCTCATCGATATTTTCAAGTGGAAAAGAAAGCACATCGGTGGTTTTATCTTGCTCTCTTTGCTCTAAGTTAATCTCTTGCATTTCCTTACTTTCTACAAAAACAAGTTCCACATCCTTAGAGCTTAAAAAACTTGCTATAGGCTCTAAAAATTCGCATTTTTCATCACTTAATATCATAAACCCTCCTTGATCAATTGATACAAATTCCCTATTTCTTCATCGCCAAAAATCGCACAATTTTTACTTTCGTAAAAATTTTTTAATTTCTGCTTTTCAAATGCATAACCTAAAGCACAAGTGTGATGCGAAGGTAAAAAAGCACGGATTAAAGTGATGGGATTTTCTATGCTTTCATCACAAGCAAAACATCTAAATTCTTGATGGAGTCTCCCCTCAAATTCTAAAATCTTAAGATAAGCATCCACAATCACGCGCTTGGGATTTTGCTTTTCAAAACGCTTTACACATTCATCTAAAAGCTCAAAATAAAAACTTTCAAGTACTTGAGCATCTTTTAAATGATGATACAGAAGACGGATAAATTCCTGCCAAATCAGCATTTTTTCACGATCCATAATCCATACAAAACCCAAATGCAAAACATCCTTAAGTCTTGGCAAAAAGCTAGGATTTTCATCTAAAGCAAAATCAATTTTATAACCATTTAAAATACTAGAATGTCTAAGCCCATAAAAACGATACGCCTTGATAAGCTCTTTAGGGCTTAAAATATAAACAATCAAATCCTCATCTTTTACTTTTTGCGTATGAAGTATAAAGCCTTGCATTAAAGTATTTCAATGCCATAAGCTCTAAGTAGATCAAAAGCGGATTTTTCTAAATTTTCATCAAAACTTGCACTTAAATTTTGATGGAGTATAAGTCTTGAATTTGGCTTCGCGCTAAAAGCTAAAATGATATTACAAAAGACGCAAATATGGGAAACAAGTCCTGCAAAATGAATTTCTTCGTATTCACTTTTTGCGATAAAATTTGCAAATTCTAAACTTCCAAAAGTATTTTTATGAAAAACCTTATGAGCTTTTTGCAAAAAGGGTGTAAATTCTTTAGGCATTTGCCAACCCAAACTGTCTTTTATACAATGCTCAATAGGCAAATTTAACCCTTCTTTACTCCTTAAATAATCCTCATCATGAGTATCATAAGTAAGAAGCAAATGCGTAGTGTTAAAATCGATTTGATTGAGAGTATTAAGGATATTTTCTTTGATTTTTAAAGCTTTTTCAAAGCCCAAACTTCCATCGATAAAATCATTTTGATAATCTACCAAAACAAAAGCTTTTTTCATCAAATTATGCCTTTTCTAGCCAAAAACTTTCTGTGTGCAAATTCGAAAAAGCGGTTTTTAAACTCGTAAAAAGCTTAGGATGTTCTTTTTCTAAATTAGCTAGAAGTTGCTTTGCTTCTTCTCTTGCATGTGGAAATTTTACATTTTTCTCACTTAGTTTCATACCAGGGCAAAATTCATTTCCTATAACCTGAAGTTCATTTTGCGTAGCATTATCTCTAAGTTGTCTTTCACGCACAAAAATCAAAGGGCGTATAACCGTAATACCTCGTTTACTTTGATAAATAGGTGCCAAGGTTCTTAAAGCTCCATTATGGATAAAATTCATAAAAAAGCTCTCAGCTGCATCATCTAAATGGTGCGCGATAGCTAATTTGTTAAAACCTTTCTCAAGAGCATAAGTATACAAAGCACCTCGACGCATTCTTGAGAAATAACTACAAAAGCTTGAATTTTTTCTTATCGTATCGCCTGAAACTTCATAGATATTTGAATCAATCACACTGTGTTTAATCCCATACTCCTCGCAATGCGCATGAAGTCCTGAGTAATCCTCACCCATACCATAGCTTAAAGTTGCTGCTTCAAGCTCGAATTTAAAAGGTGCGTGAGCTTGCATTCTTTTTAAAAGATGTGCTAAAGCTAAAGAATCTTTTCCTCCGCTAAGTCCTAAAAGAACCCTATCCCCATCTTTAATGAGTCCGAATTTAGCATTAGCTTGTGCAACTTGGCGTATTAATTTTTTGCTAAGATTTATCATAATTTCTCACACATTTTAAGCACAAAATTAGCCGAAATTTTAGCTGAATTGATCACAAATTCATCAAAATCAAATTCTGCCTTTTCACCAGCTTTATCACTCATCGCTCTTAAGATAAAACAAGGCACTTTTAAAGCATCACACACTAAAGCCACACTTGCTCCTTCCATTTCGCAAGCATCGGCATTAAAAATCTCTCTGATTTTTGCTTTCTTTGCCTCATCGCAGATAAATTCATCACCCGTTGCAATAATACCTGCACGAAGTTTGATATTTAATTCTTTTGCGACTTCTAAGGCAAGATTGTTTAACTTATCATCTGTTTTTATAAAAATTTCATTTCCTGGAACAAAACCCAATGGATGCCCAAAAGCAGTAATATCAAGATCGTATTGTGCTAATTTAGTCGCATAAAGCAAGTCACCAATCTCAAGCTCAGGATTAAACGCTCCTGCAACACCTGTAAAAAGCAAAACTTGCGCGCCAAATTTTTCTATCATTACGCTAGCGCTTAGAGTAGAATTTACCTTGCCTATCTTAGAATAAGCAAGAATAAGCTCGTGATTTTTATAGTTTGCAAAATAATAAGTATTATTAGCGTGTTCTATTTTTGTATAATCTTTAAGCGTTTCAAGCAAAGGAGTGATTTCTTCACTCATGGCTCCTAAAATTGCTATTTTCATCATATAACCTTTAAAAATTCTTCTATATCATTCATATTTGTTAAAGCATAAGTTTCTTTTGAAGTGATTTTTTTATTTAAGCCTTTAAGCACACTAGCGCCAAATTCTATAAAATAATCTGCTTCATTTTCACAAGCTTTAATGCTTTGTTTATAAAGCACTGGAGCTACAAGTTGGGTTTTTAAAAGCTCAAGAGCTTCTTGTTTGCTCGTATAAGCCTTAGCTGTAGCATTAGAAATCACGGCTTTAAAATTAGGCTCTAGTATTTTTTCAAGCTCTATGCAAAGCTTATTAGACGCGTTTTCTAAAAGCGGACAATGGCTTGCTACACTCATATTTAAAAGCATAGCTCTTTTAGCACCTGCTTCCTTAAATACACTTTCATAACTTGCTAAATCAGGTTTTAAACCTGCAACAACGATTTGCCCATCGCAGTTATAATTAGCTGCAAAAATCTTTTTATCTTCATCTCTAGCTTTTTGACAAAGTTCTTCCACTTTCTTATCATCAAGGCCTAAAATTACCATCATACCTGCTTCAACTTTTGCACAATCTTCTTGCATGAAAAGTCCTCTTTTATGCACAAGCATAGTTGCTTCTAAAAAGCTAAAAGCACCATTAATCGCCAAAGCTGAAAATTCACCCAAAGAATGACCTAAAGAAAATTTAGCCTTAATATCAGGTTTTAATTCGCTCAAAGCACTATAAGCCATTAAAGAATTTAAGAGTATAGCAGGTTGCGTAAATTCGCTTTTGTTTAAATCTTCGTTTTCATTAAATAATAAATTTTTAAAATCAATTTTACAAAAATCACTGGCGTTTTCTAGAAGTTCTTTTGCGGTTTTGGAGTTTTCATAAAAATCTTTACCCATGCCAAGACTTTGAGAGCCTTGACCTGGAAAAATAAATACAGCGTTCATCTTAGTGGCAACCACATCCGCCGCCACCGCCACCGCAGCATCCGCCACCGCCATGTCCGTGATGATCGTGTCCGTGTCCATGTCCACTTCCGCAACCACAACTATGGCTTCCTGCGATAATACCTGTAAGAAGCTCATCTTCGCTTGCTGCTCTAGCATCTACAATATTTAAAGAAAAAAGCAAATCACGACCTGCATAAGGATGATTATAATCAATAGTCACATCATTCTCACCAATTTCTTTAACAGTAACGCGAACGGTTTCACCATTTTCACCCTCGCCAAAAAGTTCCATACCTATTTTTAAATCAATACCTGCAAATTGTTCTTTTGGTAAAACTTGCACTGCATTTTCATCATATTCGCCCAAGCCTTTATCTTTTTTGATTACAACATCAGCATTGCTAGGGCAATCAAGCTTCATCACTTCTTCTTCTAAAGCTTCTAAAATTTGACCTTTTCCTAAAATAAAAGAAATCGGTTGAGCATATAAATTTGATTCTAAAACTTCATTTGTATTTGCATCTTTTAGTTCATAAAACATTGAAACTACGCTATTTTTTTCTATAGCCATTTTTTCTCCTTGATATTATTTTCTATTTGGGGAAGCTTTTGCTTCTGGTGAATTAGGATAATTTGTCTTTAAAGCCTTATAAAATCCATTAGCTGTTTTTGGATCTCCTATCTTATCAAGAGAAATTGCTGTGTGATATAAGAGCTTTGGAAAATAATCCCCCTTAGTGCTTAAAGCAGAGCTTGTTTTATAATAAGCAATAGCATTATTGTATTTCTTTTGCTTATATTCAATCTCTCCAAGCCAAAAATTTGCCCTTGCGGGTTTATATTGTTTTGATATGAGATAATTTAATTTAGTTTTACTATTCTCGTAAGAATTATCATTTAAATCTTTGATAGCCAAGTCTAAAATTTCATTATTTTTTTTCTTTTTCCAAGAATCGTCGATTTGCTTAACTTCTTTTTCTTTTACCGGAATAACACTAGCATTATTTTCCTTAAGAGAAGTTGCATTTTTATCATCACTTGTAGGTATGACAAGAGTATTATTAGCACTTAAATTAAAATCATTTAAGTCATCTTTAGATACATAATTTGCATTAATAGAATCAACTAAAGAACTTAATTCAGCTAAAATTTTCTTAATTTGCTTATTGTTAGTATCTTGAATTTTTCTACTTTCTTCAACATAAGCTTTTAAATTTTGAAGTTCTGTGCTTAAATTATTTTCCATAGCTTCAAAATTAGTTTCAAGTTGTGTTAGTCTAGAATTGGATTTAGCATACTGTGAATTTATACCTTCTAAGGTACTTTGCAATCCTTCAACTCTTTGTTCAATTTCATTAATTCTAGAATTTACCTGAGCATCGTTATTGCTTAAAGTATCTAATTTTTCTTTAAGTAGTTTCTCGCCTGATGTTAAGCCGTAAGGGGAATCGCTAGTTAAATCTCCTGCACCAAAAGCGGAGCTTTCTGCATAAAGTAAAGTAGCTCCGATAAGAGCTACTGAGAATATTTTTTTCATTAATTATCTTGATAGTTTAAATTCTGCACGGCGATTTTGAGCATCGCAAGCTTTTGTTTTTTCTGTACATACTGGATTTGTTTCACCGTAGCTTTTAACAGCGATTCTGTCAGAATTTACACCTTGAGCAATCAAAGCTTCTTTAACTGCTTTTGCTCTTTTTAAGCCTAAAGCTTGATTATACTCATCTGTTCCCCACTCATCGCAGTTACCTTCAACAGTGATGCTTACACCGCTTACTTCATTGTTGAAAATATTTGCATTTGTGTTAACAACATTTTGCATATCTGGGCGGATATTGAATTTGTCAAAGTCAAAATATACTTTTCCTAAAGTATCGTTAAGTTGAGAAATTTTTGAATCAATATCCCAGCCATCACTACCGCCTGTTCCGCGATTAGAATCTACGCTTGTATCACCACTTACACTAGTGCTTTTTGTGCTACAACCACTAATAACCAATGCAAATGCTGCAATAGAACCAAAAAGAATTTTTTTCATTCATGACCTTTCGAAGTTAATAAATTCTTACCATTATATCTAAATATTAATTAACTTTAACAAAAAATTATAAATTTTTACCAATCAATAGACTGAATTTTCCCAACTTTCAACGGAAAATAAAAAGTCTTATTTGCATTAACACGAATAACACCCAAAGCGCTTTGTGCTCCAAGGTATTTGATAAAAACTATACTCCCCCCATCGCTTGAAAATCTAGGGAATAAATTTTTTCCATTTGCAGTAAACTGACGAATACCCGTGCTGTTAATTGACATTAAATAAATATTAAAAACACCCACTTGATTTGGCTCACGACTAGAATACACTAAAAAATCTTTATAAGTTGAAACTGCGGAATTATTTCTACCATGAAAAACTGCTTGCTCGGCGGTTCCATTATTGATATCTTGTATAAAGATATTAGGATAACCCAAACGATCGCTTACAAAAACAAATTTGCTATCATCCACACCTATAAAATTTCCATTTACATCTATACCCGAATAATTTGTAAGTTGGGTTAAATTTTTAGAATTTAAATCATACAAATAAACATCAGGTTGATCTTTTGGAGCCATAGTTACAAGCAACTTGCTACCATCTAAGCTTACATCACTTGCTACTACCATACCTCCACTAGATAAAATTTTATTTGCCTTGTTAGTTTTTAAATCGTAACGATAAAGGGTTGGTTTATCATGATCGTATGCAGTATAATAAAAAATGCTTTGTTCTTTATTTCCCCATTTAGGAAATAAATTTAATCCGCCATTAATGATAACTTTTTGATATGTTAAAGTATAATCAGCCATAATAATTTGACTTTTTTTAGAGCTTGAATTTCTAGCAATTAAAATCTTATGATCCATCCAATCAACAGGTGCAAGTCCTAGTGCATTTACAGAAGCTTTTACACTCTTATGAGCTAAAAAAGGATACTGCTCAATACCATTTAAAGTATAAGTTTGGCTTGACTTTTCCACACCGCCTGCTTTAATCTTAACATTTAAATTTAAAGCATCGCCGTTTTTACTCAAATCGTATTCAAATGTGTAATTTGTAGCCTCTAAATTTGTATCACTTACAACTTCAAAATTTGAACTTACCTTCAAGTCATTTACAATGATATTATAAAAACTGCGCTTTAAATTAATATCACTTAAATTTGAATTGTCTTTAACAATGATTTTGGGTAAAACTACACCTGAATTTACAACATCGATAACAGGATCTTCTGCCCAAAGTACTCCTAAAAAAATTAAAAATACTGTTACAATTTTTTTCATCTTTTCTCCTCAATTATTTTTGAATTTGTGCCTCATCTTTTAAATTCATGGTAATACTTATGCTTTTATTTTGAGGCGGATAGGCTATAAATTTACCCTTTTGATTTTCTAAAAATTCAGCTACTTTTGCGTCATATAAAGAATTTCCACTTTTTTCGACCGAAGTATAACCAAAAATTCCGTTTTCATCAATAAAAATTTTTACCCTGACTGAAATATTTTCACTATTAGGATGATATTGTCTCCATCTTTGGGTGATGGTACGCACTACCTTGCCTAAAAATTCATCATAAATTCCCGTCTTTTGGTTTTTTATACTTTCACCTTGATTGATACTTTCTTCTTCAAGTAAACTATCATTTAATTGTTTTACAAGCTCTGAAGCTTGGGTTTTTGAACTACTTGTTGTTTCTGATTTTGCACTAGATTGTATTTTAGTAGTTTTTTCCTCTTGCACCTCTTTGATATTGCCAAAAAGCTCATTAAAATTGCTAGCTTTTTGATCTATATCTTCAGTTTTTACTGCTTTATTTGTAGTTTGTGCAAAAAGTTTCTCGATATCAAGTTCTTGCGTAGGTTTTTGAATATCTTTGGGAATACTTTGCTCATTTACAACTTTCTTTGAAGGCTCCATAAGTTCTATATCAATGAAACTATCTTGGATATCAGTGTATTGAATCGCAGGTTGTGTATGGGTTATAAGTCTAAAAAAAACAAGGAGAATAATACAAATATAAACCGCAACAGCAAGTAAAAAAGAATTTACATTGCTTAAACCATATTCTTTCATGGGCTTATTCTGTTTGTAAGGCGACCTTACTAAAGCCTAAATTTTTTATACTTCTTAGGACAAAAATAACATCGTCGTATTTTAAACTTTTATCAGCTCTAATAAATACCGGTTCATCGGTATTAAATTGTGCTTTTTTTTGCGCAAGATTATCTGCAAAACTCACAAAACTATACTTTTCTTGATTTAAAAATATCTCTTTTTTAGCATTAATGCTAACAATCAAACTTTTAACACTAGGAGCGCTTGTGGATTTTTGACTTCCTTGGGGAAGATTGATTTTTTCTTCATAAGTAATACTAGGAGCTGTTACCATTAAAATAGCCAATAAAACAAGCATGATATCAACCAAAGGAGTTATATTAAGCTCTGGTTTTTCATCATCAAATGGCATATTAAATCCTATTTATTAGAGCTAATAACTTTAATCTCACTATCAATAATGCTTAAAAGCTCAAAAGCCTTTCTTTTAATAATAAGATGAAAAGTATAAGCAGGGATAGCAACCAAAATACCACAACCCGTAGCAACTAAAGCCTCACTGATTTTAGGCGCGATAATACTTAAAGAATTTTGCGTTCCTAAGCCACCAAAAGTCTCAAGTATGGAAATAACCGTACCAAAAAGTCCGATAAAAGGAGAGGTTGAAGCTACTATACTAAGCCAAGTAAGCCCGTAAGAGGCGCGACGACTTGCTAAATTTTTATAAATTTCAAGATGTGATAAACTAGTGTCTGTACATTTTCTTAAAATAGAATGTGTTCTACTCAAGTCTTTTTCGCCCAAGAGTAGAGTTTCTAAACTTTCTTTTTCTTTATTTCTCCAAGCTGCCAAATAAGACATTCTTGAAAAAAGTATAGAAAAAGAAAGTATAAAATATAAAGAAAGCCAAGCTAAGACTATATAAGTGATTATGCTTGAACTTCCGAAAAACTGAAATATTGCTTCAAAATTCATCTACCTAACCTTTGCATTGTCAAGCTTTGAAAAGGTAGCAGCCAAAGCTGCATTATCTGAACTCATAGATCTGATTAATTCTTTGGCGCTTTCAAGATTTTTTTCGATTTCACTTTCGCTAGAGCCTGAAATCCAAACTGCACCCTTAGCTAAAACACTGATCTTGTCTTCATCTACCTTAGCATGACCTGCATCAATTGCGATTAATTCATGATTTAAATCAGCTTTTTCTATATCAATTACACCAGACTTTAAAGATGAAACTAAAGCAGCATGTCCTTTAAGTACTCCAAATTCTCCTTCGCTTCCTGGCAAGGTAACTGATTTTACCTCCCCTTGGTAAATTACACCCATAGGTGTAACTATTTCAAAACTGATTAAATTGTCCATAAATTAACCTTTCAGTTTATCTGCTTTTGCAATAGCTTCTTCAATATTACCCACCATATAGAAAGCATTTTCTGGCAAGTGGTCGTATTTACCTTCTAAAATTCCCTTAAAGCCTGCAATGGTTTCCTCAAGAGAAATATATTTTCCAGGGCTACCTGTAAATACTTCTGCAACGAAGAATGGCTGTGATAAGAATTTCTCTATTTTTCTTGCTCTTTCAACGATCAATTTATCTTCTTCGCTTAATTCATCCATACCTAAAATCGCAATGATATCTTGTAAATCTTTATATTTTTGAAGTACGGATTGAACACCGCGTGCAACTTTATAGTGCTCTTCACCGATGATATTTGGATCAAGCATTCTTGAAGTTGAATCAAGCGGATCAACCGCAGGATAAATACCTTTTTCTGCGATACTTCTATTTAAAACTGTCGTAGCATCTAAGTGAGCAAAAACAGTTGCAGGAGCAGGGTCTGTTAAGTCATCTGCTGGAACATAAACGGCTTGAACTGAAGTAATTGAACCTTTTTTAGTCGAAGTAATTCTTTCTTGGAATTTACCCATTTCGCTTGCTAAAGTTGGTTGATAACCCACAGCTGAAGGAATTCTACCTAAAAGCGCAGACATTTCAGAACCTGATTGAGAAAATCTAAAGATATTATCGATAAACATCAAAACATCAAGACCCATTTCATCCCTAAAATACTCAGCCATAGTAAGACCTGTTAAAGCGATACGATTTCTTGCCCCTGGTGGTTCATTCATTTGTCCATAACATAAGGCAACTTTATCCAAAACATTACTTTCTTTCATTTCGTTATAAAGGTCATTACCTTCACGTGTTCTCTCACCAACACCTGCAAATACTGAATAACCGCTGTGTTTAAAGGCAACATTATGAATAAGCTCCATGATGATAACTGTTTTACCAACACCAGCACCACCGAAAAGCCCTACTTTACCACCTTTTGCATAAGGAGCAAGCAAGTCCACAACTTTAATACCTGTTTCAAAAATTTCACTTTTTGTGCTTTGATCTTCAAATGCAGGAGGATCTCTATGAATTGCCCATTTTTTATCAAAAGCAACTTCTTCACCCTCGTCAATCAAATCTCCTGTAACATTGAAAATTCTTCCTAAAACTTTTTCACCTACAGGAACGCTAATAGGAGCACCCAAAGCTTCTGCCTTAAGTCCTCTTACTAAACCATCTGTCATATCCATAGCAATAGTTCTAACTCTATTATCACCCAAGTGTGCTGCTACTTCTAAAACAAGCTTTTGTTTTTTGCCTTCGCTTTCAAAATTTACAACAATAGCTTCATTAATTTGAGGCAAATAGTCGTTAAAATCTACATCAACAACTGGACCTAATACTTGTGAAATAAATCCTTGCATTATTTATACTCTCCTTAAAAATTTTACTATTTCATCGACTCAACACCACTGATAATTTCGATAAGTTCAGTAGTGATAGATTCTTGTCTTGCTTTATTATAAGCTAAATTAAGCTGTTTAACCCTAGCTTTTGCGTTATTGGTAGCATTATCCATAGCTTGCATTCTCGCGCTATGTTCTGCAGCCAAAGAATCGATTAATGCATAATACATATTGTACTCAAAATATGTTTTCATCAAATCTCCCAAAAGATCTGTATCTTCAGGCTCAAGTTCTAAAAGCGAATTTGAATTTCCTTCGATTTGTTTTGGCTCTACTGGGATTAGATGAGAAATTTTTAATTCTTGCGTAATCATATTTTTATATCCATTATGCACCAAAATAACTTCATCGGTTATTCCATTTAAATAATCATCTACAGCAGATTGGATAACAGAGCAAGCCTTATCATAATCAGGACTCGAGCTTAGACCAAGATATTTTTCTAAAAGCTCTATCTTTTGAAAGTTAAAATACTCAATTCCTGTTTTTCCGATAGCTCTTAAACGAACATTGATATTTTTTTCTTCATATTCTTTTAAAAGTTCACTCACAGCTTTTAGAGTTTTGATATTAAAACCTCCACAAAGCCCTTTGTCTGCTGTTATAAAGATTAGATCTACATTTTTGATTTGATTTTTCTTGTGAAATAAAGCAAATCTTGCATCCTCTTCATTATGAACAACATTGTTGATTTGAAATGAAATTTCACTCAAAATCTCATCAATTTTTTGTGCATAAACCCTAGATCTTTTTGCTGCTTCTTCTGCCTTTTTTAATTTGGCAGTAGAAACAAGCTTCATCGCATTGGTTGTTTTTTGCGTATTATGGACGCTTTTTATTTTTCTTTTAATTTCTTTTAAATTAGACATAAAAGAACCTTATAGATGATTTGCTTTAAACTCATTTATTGCTTTAGCTAATTTTTCTTCTAGCTCTGCATCTAAAGCTTTTTTAGAGCGAATTTGCTCGAAAAGATCTGGATATTTTGCTTCTATGAATGGATAAATTCCATCTTCAAATTCTCTAATTTGAGAAACAGCTACATCATCCAAATAACCTTTTGTTCCTGCAAAAATTAAGATTACTTGTTTTTCAACGCTAAGCGGAGAATAAGGAGGTTGTTTTAACAACTCAACCATTCTTTGTCCTCGCTCAAGTTGTTTTCTACTTGCTTCATCTAAATCACTTGCAAATTGAGCAAAAGCTTGGAGTTCTCTATATTGTGCAAGATCAAGTCTTAAAGTTCCTGAAACTTGCTTGGTTGCTTTAATTTGAGCTGCACCACCCACACGAGAAACAGATAGACCCACATTGATAGCTGGGCGAATTCCTGAGTTAAATAAATCAGTTTCTAAGAAAATTTGTCCATCAGTAATCGAAATAACATTGGTTGGAATGTAAGCTGAAACATCGCCCGCTTGAGTTTCGATAATCGGTAAAGCCGTTAAAGAACCTGCACCTAACTCATCATTTAACTTACTAGCTCTTTCTAAAAGTCTTGAGTGAAGATAGAAAACATCCCCAGGATAAGCCTCACGACCTGGAGGACGGCGTAAAATCAAAGACATTTCACGATAAGCTACAGCGTGTTTGCTCAAATCGTCATAAACAATCAAAGCATGTTTTGCATTATCTCTAAAAAACTCACCCATAGTTACACCTGTATATGGTGCTAAGTATTGAAGTGCTGCTGGATCTGAAGCACCTGCATTTACAACTATAGTATAATCCATAGCTCCATGCTCTTCAAGTCTTTTTACAACTTGAGCTACTGTGCTTTGTTTTTGTCCTATAGCTACATAAATACAAATTACTCCTTGTCCTTTTTGAGAGATGATAGTATCTATAGCTACAGTGGTTTTACCTGTTTGTCTATCGCCTATGATAAGCTCTCTTTGACCACGGCCAATCGGCACAAGTGCATCTATAGCTTTAATCCCTGTATGTAAAGGCTCATGAACGCTTTTTCTAGCCATAATGCCTTTTGCTTTTTCTTCAACAAAACGGAATTCGCTACTTTCAATAGCCCCTTTAGCATCAATTGGTTCGCCTAGTGCATTTACAACACGACCGATAAGGGCTTCTCCTACTGGAACTTTAAGAAGTTTTTTAAGGCGTTTTACAGAAGCACCTTCTTTTAAACCTTCTCCTTTTCCAAGTATAACTATACCCACGCTACTTTCTTCAAGGTTTAATGCCATACCTTTATCGCCATTGTCAAATTCTACCATTTCACCTGCCATGATATTTTTAAGACCATAAACCTTAGCTACACCATCAGCTACTGAAATAATTTTTCCTGTTTCTTCGATCTCTAAATTTAAATCGAAATTTTCGATTCTTTCTTTGATGATAGAACTGATTTCATCAGCTTTAAATTTCATTACACATTCTCCTTAAATAATTTTGAGTATATATTCGCTCATCTTGTTTTGAAGAGCTTTCATTGAAAAAGAAATTTCATAACCTAATTCTTCTAGTGAAATTTTCACACCTTCATCTAAACCCACTTTATTTTGTAATTTGATTTTTACACTAAATTTAGCACTAAGTCTATTTTCAAGCTCTTTGATGCTATCTTCGCTTAACGCTTCTTTAGAATAAACCGTTCCTAAAAAAATATTTTCTTTAAAAGACTTTTGCTTTTCAAGTTCTTTTGCAATCTGAGGAATGCAAGAAAGTCTTGAATTTTCTACTAATAGCTTTAAGAAATTATTAAAACTAGGGCTGGCTTTTTCTATCAAAGAAACAACAAATTCTAATTTTTTTTCTTTTTGAATTTGGTGTGATTCTATGATATTTTTAAATTTAGGTAGAGCAAAAGCTGAACTTAAAATAGATAAATTGTCATAAAATTCTGAGATATCTGCTCTTAAAGCTATGGCTTTTGCATATCTTTTAGCTATTAAATCATTCATTAAGACACCTTTTTCATCATAATATCAACGATTTCATTTTGTTTTAAAGCAACATTTGAATCTCCAAAAATTTCTTTAAGAGTTAAAGATACAACCTCTTTTTCCATTTTTCTAATTTCATAGTCTTTTTGCTCTTCAAAATGTTTCTCAAGTAAAGCAAGCTCATTTTGAGTTTCTTCTTTGATTTTTTGAGCAAGAACTTCTGCTTCTTTTTTTGCCACAACCAAAGCTGCTGCCGCATTTGCTTTAGCTTCCTCAAGCTTTTTCATTGTGTCAAGTTTTTTTGCTTTACTTTCTAGAAGTTTCTTTTGAATTTCATCCAATTTTAAAGAAATTTTTAAAATTCGATTTTTGTAAAAAGCTTTAAAAGGGTTTGCTACAAAATAATACAATATAGCTATAAAAATTAAGAAGTTTATTGTTCTTGGAACAATATCATACTCTCCGCTACCATTAGATGCACCAAAAGCACATAAAGGCAGCAAAAACACAAAGTAAAATAACTTTTTCATCTTTCTCCTTATTAATGCTGTTTAATATTGTTTTGTAAAGCTTGTTTAAGGTCAGGCAAATGTGCTGACAAGTGGTCTTGAAGTTCTTTTTTTTGAGATATTAATTCGGTGTAAAAACTAGCCATTTTGCGTTCTAGTTCTTCTTTTTTAGCTTTTATAGCTTGTTGAGCCTCTTCTTTGGCTGCATTTATAGCATTTTGTTTGATTTTATGGATTTCTTCTCTTGTGCTCACATGAATTGCTTCAACCTCATCGTTGGCCCCTAGCATTTCTTGTGAATTTTCTTTGACTTTATTTTCGTCATTCTTTATAGAGTCATTTCTTTCGTCCATAAATTTCAAAAGAGGCTTGTATAGCATAGTGTTTAAAATCACTATCATAGCTAAAAAAATAGCCATAGTGGCAAGCATGATGGAAGGATGCATATCTTCAAACATAGATCTCCTTTGGGGTTGGGGTATTATAAGTCTTTTATTCTATCAAAAAAAAACTAATACTTTGTTAAAATTTATTGAGAATTTCAGTCAGTTTTTTAATTTTTTCAATATTGTCCAAACGAATAATGAGTTCCTTTTTATTGTTTTTAGATACAAATCCTAATTTATTTAAAGCTTGTTTTAAACCTTGCATAGAATTTTCAAATTCTATATCTTCTGTGTTTTCTTTATTCTTAACCTTTTGAACAAGTCTTTCCGTATCTCTTACGCTGAGTTTTTGCCCCAAAATACTGTCTACAAGTACTTTTTCATCTTCTTTATCTAAGCCTACTAAAACCTTAGCGTGTCCTTGTGAAATTTTACCACTTGCTATGAGCTCTTGGGTTTTAGGATCTAAATTTAAAAGTCTTAAAGTATTTGTGATTTGGGTTCTGCTTTTATGGATAAGTTCGGCTAAATTTTCTTGAGTGATATTATAAACCTCTATTAAATCTTTGTAAGAATTTGCAAGTTCGATAGGATTTAAATTCTCTCTTTGTATATTTTCTATGAGTGCTAATTCTCTAAGCTTGCTCTCATCGCTATCTGATACAAAGGCTAGTATATTTTCTTTGCCTAAAATTTGAGTAGCTCTAAGTCTTCTTTCTCCGGCTACCAAGATAAAGCTATCATTTTTTTTAAGTACAATTATAGGTTGTATTAATCCATGCTCTTTTATAGAATTTGCAAGTTCGTTTAAAGCTGCTTCATCAAAAGTTTTTCTTGGCTGAAAAGGATTTGGAGTGATTTTTGAAATTTCTATAAGACTCACTTGGTTTTTATCAAGACCTAATTCTCTACTATAAACCTCTCCTACATCCCCCATTAAGGAGCTCAAACCTCTATTTTTATTAAGACCCATTGTTTTATCCTAAAATCGAATATGCTAAATTTTGATAAGCTAAAGAACCAGGAGATTTTATATCATAAAGTATGATAGGCTTTCCAAAGCTTGGACTTTCAGCTAGTTTTACATTACGAGGGATAACGATAAAATCATCTTCATTGCCATTTATTGTAAAAAGCTGCTTTTTAAAATTTTGCTTTAAATCCTCCACAACATCTTTAGAAAGATTATTTTGTGAGCTATACATAGTTGGTAAAAATCCTCGTACTTTTAACTTAGGATTGATAGTTTTTTTAATGATTTTAATTGTATTTAAAACCATCGCCACACCCTCAAGTGCATAAAATTCACATTGTATAGGTATAATAACACTATCGCTAGCAACAAAGGCATTGATAGTAATACTTCCAAGCGCAGGTGGAGAATCGATAATGATAAAATCATACTCATCAAGCACTTCTTGAATTTGGTTTTTAAGTATCATTTTTTTTTCGTTGTTTTCACCCTTGGCAAGTTCTTGCTCGATACCTACAAGACCTATGTTTGAAGGAGCTAGATGAAGTTGAGGCAATTCTGTTTTTAAAATAATATCAGAAAGTTTTTTTCTGCCTATAAAAACATGGTAAATATTGTATTCATAATTATTACGATTAAAACCCAAGCCCGTTGTGGCATTTGCTTGTGGATCCACATCAATTAAAAGAACTTTTTTTTCAGCTACTGCTAAAGATGCTGCTAAATTTACAGCTGTTGTGGTTTTACCTACTCCACCTTTTTGATTTGCTATAGTAATAATCTCACTCATCTTAAACTATACACCCTTTTATCACCTAGTAAAATTGATCCATCTTCATACAAAAAAGCATTTTCAAGCGAAAATACCTTATCTTCATAATGGACGCTAAATTGTCTTGATTTTTCAAATTCTAACATATACTTGCTAAAAATATGCTTCCATAAATTTTTTTTCTCTAGTCTTTGTAAGAACTCTATTATCAAATCTTCAAGCGAAATTTCAACATCACACAAGGCTGCATCATGAGGAGCAAATTTTAAATTTAAACCCATGCCGCCTACTATAAAATCTGAAATTTTTGTGCTTATTACCCCTCCTACTTTTTTATCATCTAAATACAAATCGTTGGGCCATTTAAGCCAAATTCTAGAACCTTTTTCTTGTAAAATCTCTTTTAATATATAAGCAAAATAAATACTCACAGAAGCCAAAGGCAAATCGCTAGGCAAATCGCTTTCTTTAATACAAAAAGAAAGATGCAAATTTCCACTAGAGCTTTGCCATGAATTTTCTCTACTGCCTACGCCTTTTGTTTGATTTAAGGCATAAAGGGCAAAATTTTCATTGATTTTACCACTTCGAATTTGTTCGCATAAAAAAAGATGAGTAGAATCAATACTTTCAACACAAGCTATCTGCACTTTTAAGCCTTTTTCCATTTAAATAAGTCCTGCCATCAAGAGCCTTTTTTCCACTTTCTTGAAGTTTTTTAATGCGCAAAATTCCTTGTTTGCAAGCAAGCAAAAAGCTTTCTTTTTCAAGTTCTAAAATTTCACCCATTTTGGCATTTTGTTTCAACTCATCTACAAGATCAAGTTCTATAAATTTCAAACCATTTTCTAAAAAAATTCCAGGCCAAGGTGTAAAAGCTAGATATTTTTGATAAATTTCTCTTGCATTATCCAAACTCACAAGTCCATCTTCTTTTTTAATCTTTTTACAATGTGTAGCCAAACTTTCATCTTGTTTTTTTGGAAGGATTTTTTCGTAATTTAAAAGAGTGGAAAGGGTAAGTTTTGCTGCCAAACTTGCTAAAATTTCAAAAACTTCATTTACATTTTTATCTTTTATATCGCACTCTACACTCTCAAGCACAGCTCCTGTATCCAACCCTTCTTCCATAAGCATTGTGCAAACTCCGCTTTTTTCATCAGCATTTAAAATCGCGCTTTGAATCGGACTAGCACCTCGGTATTTAGGCAAAAGCGAAGCATGAAGATTGATACAAGGAGCTATATCTAAAATAGCCTTAGGTAAAATTTTTCCATAAGCAGCAACTACTATAAAATCGGGTTTTAAAGCACAAATTTGTTCTATAACACTCTCATCTTTTAAAGAATTTGGAGTAAAAATAGGAATTTGTGGAGCTTTTTGAAGCAAAAATGCTTTAGTATCGCTTGGTGTTAAAATCTGCTTTCTACCCACGGCTTTATCAGGCTGAGTAAAAAGCGCTAAAAGCTCAAAATTTTCATCTTCTAAAAGGGCTTTTAAAATACAAGTTGCATAGCTTGGTGTGCCCATAAAAATAATTTTTTTCATCATTTCGCTTTGTATAAAATTCAAGGTTTTGATTATAACAAATTTGAATTTAAAGCTTTATTATCAACCTGTATCAAGCAAGTGTAAAATTTCTTATCTTAATCTACAAATCACTCAAATAAAGTTCCGCCTATTTGTTTATCTTCTAGTAAAAATGCCTTTGCAACACTTAAATCAAAACCACTTGCTAAAAACATTTTTTTATCATTTTCTAATAAAAATTTAGCCGCTTTTAGCTTGGTGACTATACCGCCTGTTCCGTGTTCGCTTCCTGTTTTAACACTCACATTAAGCCATTCTTCTTTGACAAACTCAACCCTTTCTAAACGCTTTGCATCACTAAATTCGCTAGGATTTTTATCATAAAAACCGTCAATATCACTTAAAATCACAAGCAAATCAGCTTCAAAAAAATGCGTCGCATAAGCACTTAAGCTATCGTTATCCCCAAAAACAATCTCTTCAATAGCCGTGGCATCATTTTCATTGATAATAGGCAAAATTCCTAAATCAATCATCGCATCAATAGCATTTTTAGCATGTTTAGTCGCCTTTCTTGAGTCAAAATCTTTTCCTGTAAGCAAAATTTGTCCACCCATTTTGCCAAATTTGGCTAAAAATTCATTATAAACACTGATTAAAAAAGGTTGTCCTATAGCAGCTAAAACTTGTTTATTAATTAAATTTTTTCTATCTATATGAAGTTTAGTACATCCTGCTGAAATAGCAGCTGAAGTAACTAAAATAACTTCATATTTTTGCATTAATTTAGCCAAAAAAGCCACTAAATTCTCAAAGCGCTTTAAATTTAAAAGATTCTCATCACTGATCACATGAGAACCTACTTTTATAACTATTCTTTGCATACTTTTCTCTTTAATTTTATATGGTATTGAAATTTTCAAATCAAAAATTCATTTTATAAATTTAAAAAATTTTATCAAATTTTTTAATAAAAATGACTAATTTTCTAAAAATCGAAATAAAATTTAAAGCAAAATGAAATTTTTAATCCATAAAGCAAAAAACGATTGCGCTAGTTTAATGGAGATACATTTTTAGTGTGGTGCGGATGAAAGGACTTGAACCTTCACGCATTGCTGCACCAGATCCTAAGTCTGGCGTGTCTGCCAATTTCACCACATCCGCTAGTATGGTACGCTCAAGAGGATTCGAACCTCTGACCTACGGCTTAGAAGGCCGTTGCTCTATCCAGCTGAGCTATGAACGCATGTAAAAATTTTGGTGGTGCGCCCGATAGGAATTGAACCCATAACCTACAGATCCGAAGTCTGTTGCTCTATCCAGTTGAGCTACGAACGCTTAGTGGGGTGAGTGATGGGAATTGAACCCACGACCCTCAGGACCACAATCTGATGCTCTAACCGACTGAGCTACACTCACCATTTTGTATAAATTTATAAAAAATGGTCGGGGTGAAAGGATTCGAACCTTCGGCCCCTTGGTCCCAAACCAAGTGCGCTAACCAGACTGCGCTACACCCCGAAAAAAGTAGGTATTATATCAGAAAAAGAAAATAAAGTCAAGAATTTTAATCCCTTATATGTAAAAAAACTGGAAAACGGGGCAAGGAATTTTTAGTCAGTCCATTGAATTTATAAGTGACAATAGAACCTATTTTAGGTGGATTTTCCCTGTCTTTATCTTTTAAACCACTGCCTATTTTAATCACTCTATCATTTGGCATTTGACAAAGTAAAGCACCGATTTTACCTTGGAATTTACCCTTACCTTCGGTATAGGCTATGACTTTGCATTCTGCATCTTCATAAGGTTTTAATTTTAAAGCATTTTTACTTCTACCTTTTTCATAAGGGGCAAGATCCTTGCGTATGACTACACCTTCGCCTTTATTGAAGATAATATCTTTGTAAAATTCTTTTAAATACTCTTGATCTTTTATAGGAATTTGCTTTATGATTTTTATATAAGGATTAGGATTTTGTTGCAAATACCGCTCTAAAACCTTAAGGCGGTTACTTAAAGTACAAGGAGCAAGCTTAAATTCTTCACAAGCATTGGGTACATCAAAAACATTATATGTGACACTTTTCCAAAGACTTGAGTCTAAGTTATCACTACGAATTAAGGCTGATACCTCATCAAATTTAGCCCTAGCTATCCAAAGCTCTCCATCAAGCTTAAAGCTAGGAAAATTATAAGTAAAATAAGAAGGAGTATGGATTGGATTATCTTGGCGTGTTTTGAATTTTCCTGCTTCCCAAATTCCTCTGATTCCATCGAGCTTTTCGCTCATCAAATAACCATTAAAATTCTTCTTTTGAATTTCTTGTTCGCTTATTTTATTTAAAAGTAAAATATCACTAGCAAAAGCAAAGCAGGCACACCAAAGAAAAATAAAAATTCTTATCACAATAAATTGATCATATATCCTGTAGCGTCTTTTTGAATGCTGTAATTATAATTTCCATCCAAATATATCACAAGCCTATAATATCCCTTATGAGAGCCAAAATCTATGCGCTTAAAAAGAGAATTGCTAATGCGTATATTTTTAGTAGGATTTATAAGATCTGATTTAAAATCTACTACAATTTTACTAGGATTGCCTATGGAAAAATCACTGATAAGTTCATCACTGGTATTGAGTTTGATTTTATTTTTATACACTGCATAGGATATAAAATCATAAATTTTATCAACTTGTAGTGGTATTTCTATACTTGCTGTACTGTTGGATTCTTTTTTAGAGTCATTACGCTCAGGTATAGTTACTGAAACATCAAAGACTTTTGAAGGATCTGGACTTTTAGAACGCACAAGGGTATAAGTATCATGCCAATCTATACTTTTGTTGATATCGACATTTAAGACTTCTTCACTTCCATCAAGATTGATATAGTTAAAACTTACACTTTTTAAAACTCTTGCGCTAGAGTTAAATTTTACATCCTCTTTTTGAAAATCAGGCGGCGCAATCATACTTATATTTTGTTCTGATTTAAAAGGATTTTCCTCAGCATTTAACAAAGAAATAAAAATTAAAAATATTCCTAAAATTTTAGTTTTCATCGGGGTATAATCCTTGTAATTCAAAATAATCTTTTTGTGCTTTGGCATTTTGCTCTTTGAGAAAAGATATTTTTTTATTTAATTCTTCTTTAGTTGCTTCAAGTGAAAGCAGGGTATCTAAAGAATACTGCCCAAAAAGCATATTTCCAAAATAAATCGCTCCTACAATGACAAGCAAAGCCCAAAAAACCATCTTTATAAGATGGGCATAAAAGCTTTTTTTCTTGGTGCTTTCGTCATATTCTTTGAGTAAATCACTCAGAGTTTTTCTCCTAAATACTCATCGCTTTCAAGCTCGATTTCAAGTAAACGATTGTATTTTGCAGTTCTTTCGCCTCTTGCTAAAGCTCCTGTTTTGATTTGTCCTGTGTTTAAAGCTACAGCAAAATCTGCTATAAAGGCATCTTCACTCTCACCGCTTCTGTGACTCATCACGCATTTATAATTATTTCTTTGTGCCAAACGAACGGTTCTCATAGTTTGAGTAATAGTTCCGATTTGATTTGGTTTGATAAGCACAGCATTTGCCATTTTTTTGATAATACCTTCTCTTAAGATATCTTCATTTGTTACAAATAAATCATCGCCCACAAGCTGAATTTTATTGCCTAATTTTTCAGTAAGTTTGATCCAACCCTCGAAATCACTTTCAGCCAAACCATCTTCAATACTGCAAATTGGATATTTTGCGCAAAGCTCTACATAGCGTTCAATCAAATCTTCACTTGAAAAAGCTTTGCCTTCCATGTGGTATTTGCCTTCTTTAAAAAATTCAGTACTTGCAACATCAAGAGCGATTTTAACACGATTTTCATAACCTGCTTTTTTAATACAAGTCATTAAAAGATCAATAGGTTCTGTATTGTTAGCTAAATTAGGAGCAAAACCCCCTTCATCACCTAAAGCTGTAGAATGCCCTAAATTTGCAAGTTCTTTTTTTAATATCGCATAAATTTCACAAACTGAACGCAAAGCTTCTTTAAAGCTTGTGAAACCAAAAGGCATAATCATAAATTCTTGAAAGTCTATATTATTGCTTGCGTGGGCACCACCATTGATGATATTGCACATTGGCACAGGCAGAATACTCGCATTTGCACCCCCTAAATAACGATACAAAGGTACTCCTAAAGCATTTGCTGCTGCACGCGCTGTTGCCATAGATACTCCCAAAGTCGCATTTGCGCCTAATTTTGAGTAATTATTTGTACCATCAAGCTCGCGTAAAGTATCATCAAGCTGAGCTTGATTTAAAGCATCTAGTCCTAAAATTTCATCAGCTATAGTTTCATTTACATTAGAAACTGCTTTTAAAACACCTTTTCCACCAAATCTTTCATCGTTATCACGAAGTTCTAAAGCCTCCTTAGAACCTGTACTTGCACCACTTGGAACAATAGCTGCACCCATGCTTCCATCACTAAGTACAACTTCTGCTTTTACGGTTGGATTTCCTCTACTATCAAGCACTTCATATGCTCTAACATCTTCAATTACTAACATTATTCTTCTCCTTCTTCATCTTCACTACCGCTAATCATACCCTCTATACCCATAGAATTTTGAATTTCTTTGGTAATTTCATCGGCTATTTCTGGATTTTCTTTTAAGAAAGCTTTTGAATTTTCTCTACCTTGACCCAGTTTTTTATCTTTGTAAGAAAACCAAGCACCGCTTTTATCTACTATATCAAGTTTTACACCATAATCGATCAATTCACCCTCGCGGCTCAAACCTTCTCCAAACATTACATCAAATTCAGCTTGCCTAAATGGAGGTGCTACTTTATTTTTTACTACTTTAACTTTAACACGGTTACCAATAGGTTCTTCATTTTGCTTTAAAGTCGCCACTTTTCTAACATCTAAACGCACCGAAGCGTAGAATTTAAGTGCATTTCCTCCTGTTGTTGTTTCAGGAGTTCCATAACCCATCGCACCGATTTTCATACGAATTTGGTTGATAAAAATCACGGTTGTATTCATTTTATGGACAATTCCCGTAAGTTTTCTTAATGCTTGAGACATAAGTCTTGCTTGAAGCCCTACATGCTGATCGCCCATATCGCCTTCGATTTCAGCTTTTGGAGTAAGTGCTGCAACGCTATCTACAACTATCAAATCTATAGCCCCACTTCGTGCTATAGTTTCAACGATCTCTAAAGCTTGCTCCCCAAAATCAGGTTGAGAAATATAAAGATTGTCCGTATCTACACCCAAATTTTTAGCATATTTTACATCCAAAGCATGCTCAGCATCGATAAAGGCACAAACCCCACCCGCTTTTTGACACTCTGCTATAATATGTAAAGTTAGCGTTGTTTTACCCGAGCTTTCAGGTCCATAAATTTCAATAATTCTTCCTTTTGGAATTCCGCCTATACCAAGCGCAAGATCAAGTCCTACAGAACCTGTTCCTATGCTATCAATCTGCTCTACTTCCTTATCTCCAAGCCTTAAAATAGTGCCCTTGCCAAAAGCTTTATCGAGCGATTTTAAGGCGGCGTCAAGCGATTTTTTCTTATTATCGTCCATTATTTTCCTTAAAAATTGCAAATTTTTAGTTAGAATTTTAACAAAATAAAATTAAATAATAGTTTATTTTGATAGAATAAAAATTATTTCATTAAAAATTAGGAAAGCTATGAAAAAAACAATTACAATCGCACATTCACCCGATGCTGATGATATTTTTATGTATATGGCAATTAAACTAGGATGGATAGGGAATGATTTTGACTATAAAAATACAGCTTTAGATATACAAACTTTAAATGATTTAGCCTTAAAAAATGAATTTGATGCTACAGCGATCTCGTTTGGACTTTATCCTTTAATCGCTAAAGAATACGCTCTTTTGCGCACCGCAGTAAGTTTTGGTGAGGGTTATGGGCCAAAACTTATCAAAAAACAAAATACGCATTTAAAAAGAAATTTTAAAGTTGCATTAAGTGGTGCAAACACTACCAACGCTCTAATTTTTCGTATGAAATATCCAGAAGCTAGAATCATTTATAAAAATTTCTTAGAGATTGAAAATGCGGTTTTAAGTGGCGAAGTAGACGCAGGGGTTTTAATCCATGAAAGCATTTTAGAATTTGACAGTAGTCTTTGCGTAGAAGCTGAAATTTGGGATATATGGCTAGAACTTGCACAAGAAAATTTACCCCTACCTTTGGGCGGAATGGCTTTGCGTCGCTCTTTGCCGCTTAGCGATGCTATCAAGATAGAAAGAGATCTTACAAATGCTGTAAAAATAGCAGATTCTAATCGCCGCATTTTAGCCCCTATGCTGATGGAAAGAAATTTAATCCGCGTTAATGAGGAAAAACTTGATACTTATTTGAATTTATATGCCAACAAAAACTCCATCTGCATGAACAAAATGCAATTTAAAGCAGTAGATGTGCTTTTTAAACTGGGATATGATTATAAATTTTATGATAAAATCATACATGCTAAGGATTATCTTATCCCGAGTGAGTATGAAGAATTTAGAAATTCTTAAAAAGGATTAAAATGGATGAAAGCACCTTGGTTGCTCTTGGAGTTCAAACCTTTAAAATCACACTTTTGCTTTCTTTGCCCATGCTTTTAGCAGGGCTTATCGCGGGGCTTATTATCAGTATTTTTCAGGCTACAACACAGATTAATGAAATGACGCTTTCTTTTGTGCCTAAAATCATCTTGGTGGTAATAGTTATCATCTTTTTAATGCCTTGGATGACTACAACAATGATTGACTTTACCGAAAATATTTTAAATCAAATTCCAACTTTTATCAAATGATTATCGATTTTAAGAAATATTCATCTGTAAAGATTGGAGGCGAATTTGAGGTCGAAGTTTTGGATCAAATTCGTGAATTTGATGGCTTTTTAATAGGCGGTGCAAACAATCTCCTTGTAAGCCCTAAACCTAAAAATATAGGAATTTTAAGCGATAATTTTAATTTTATTGAAATTTTAGATCAAAATAAAGACTTTTTACATCTTCGCATAGGTTGTAAGACAAAAGCAAGTCAAATGTATCGTTTCTCCAAAGAAAATAATCTTTATGGTTTTGAATACCTTAGCAAAATTCCTGGTACACTTGGCGGACTTTTAAAAATGAATGCGGGGCTTAAAGATGAGTACATCAGTCAGAATTTAGTCAAAATTGCCACTTCAAAAGGTGAAATTTTACGCGAAAATATTGATTTTAGCTACCGCTTTTGCCCTTTAAATATGCCTTTTTTTTGGGCTGAATTTAAACTCGGTTTTGGTTTTGATAAGATAAAAGATGAGAATTTAAAAAATGCAAGAAACAATCAACCTAGCGGAGCAAGCTTTGGCTCTATCTTTAAAAATCCAAAAGGGGATTTTGCAGGAAGACTCATTGAGGCCGTAGGGCTTAAAGGCTTTAGTAAAGGAGATGCGATGTTAAGCGATAAACATGCAAATTTTTTGATCAATAAAAAAAATGCAAGTTTTGAAGATGCTATTTTTCTTATCGAGCTTGCTAAAAAAAAGGTCTTTGAGGAATTTGGCATAAAATTAGAAGAAGAAGTGATTATCATTTAAATTAATTTTGATTTCTTTTTGATTATATATGATTTTAAAAGATAGCATTTTTTAATCAAATTCACGCTACAATCAGACAATTTTTTCTTATGATAAAAGGATAATTCATGCAAATAAATATCAACCTAGAAGAAATGACTAAATGGCAAATCACTTACGAGCTTAAAAGAATTTTGTCAAGTCTTGATCCTATAACCGCGCATGAAATCGCAAAAGAATTAAGACAAGAATTTTTAAGCATAGAAGAACTACAAGATCGCATTAGACAAATCAACGATTAAGCTTTTATTGCGCTGTTAAATTTAACCTTCCTAGCTCTTTGTTTATAACTTCAGCAAGCATATTTGGCATTTGATTTACAAGTTCTTGATAATTTATCCTAGGATCTTCTGCATGAAGTGCAAAATTTAATCTCACATTTTTTGATGTAAGTATTTTGCCATTGCTTGTAGAAACAACTTTGAAGTTAATATTAGCTACTGCATTTTTGGTTATTGTAACAAAATAATTTGTGATATTTACATAAAAATCATCTAAATTTACCACCACAAGATAGTCCGTAAATTTGGCATAAATTTTACTTTTATCCTTTTCTTTTTTTAAAAAAGGAGATACATTAAGCAATTTAGAATCCTTAGGACTAAAGCGGGTTAAGGTTCTTGAATCCTGATAAACACCATTTGCAGCTGAATTTACAAAATTTAATTTCAAATCATCCACTAAATTCTTAGAAAATAAAGTAGAAAACTCTTTAGCATCCACCCTAAAACCATCCAAAAAATAGCCAAAATTTTGTCTAAAACTCATAACTATAGCAAAATCAATATCTTGATCTTTACGAATGCTTTCTTTTTTGCTTGCTAGACTAGAACTATCAAAAATCCCTTTTTGTTGATCTAAATTTTGTTGCATAACATTTTGCTGAAGATCTATGATTTCAAAGTTTTCTTGCTGTTCGAGTTTAATGATTTTTTTTTGCGAAAAATTATTTGCAAAAAGACTAGAATTAAACAAAATACTTATACATAAAATAAGAAAAATTTTCATCTTTATCCTTTGGTGATTTTAAAACTAAAAAATTATATGCTGTTTTTATGTATATATGCTTAAAAAACTTTTTTGAGAAACACAAATAAAAGGCTCGCACTTATAACTTAAAGGAGAGTAAGAAATCATTTCCCTAGAAAAAGTTCCCATAAAACCGCCATTTTGATTGACTAAAAAATCTCCAGCTACAATATCCCAACTATTTAGCTTTTCAAAACGCTTATAAACCCCTGCTTTACCCTCTAAAATGGCACAAAATTTAAGTCCTGATCCTATGTTGATAGCTTCTAAATGATGTTCCTTAGCAAAATTTTCATCCTCTTTACTGAGATGATTAACACTTAAAAGAGCTTTGGATTGATTATTTATAAAATCTTGCTTGCTTACATTTAAAATTGCATCATTTTTATAAACTCTAGTATTTTGATGAGCATAAAAAATATCATCTTTTGAAGGATTTTTTATAAGAGCCAAAACAGGACGAGCTTCATAAATCAAACTGATCATGATGCAAAATTCATCACTACCTTTTAAAAACCCACTTGTGCCATCAAGCGGATCAATCAGCCAGTAGCTTTGCAAATTTTTACTTTCTTCTTGATTTAATAATCTTTCTTCAGATAAAATTTTAATATCCGTTTTCCCTAATATATCATTTATGATTTCATTTGAAGCAAGATCAGCTGAAGTTAAAGGGCTTTTATCTTGTTTTTGCCAAATTTGTAGGTTTTTTCTTTCTTTTAAAATAGCTTTAGAAGCTTGATTGCTAGCATCTATAGCAGTTTTTAGTAAATTATCGAGTTTAAACATTGTAAGACTTTCAAAAAATATTCTTTTGAAATTATATAAGAAGTTTGTGTGAAAAAGTTAATTTCACACAATCATTTAAATTTTGCTAGTTTCTCCAAGATAAAGTTGTCTTGGGCGGACAATTTTTAGCGCTTCTTGTTCTTTTTGCTCTATCCATTGCGCTATCCAGCCTGGCGTGCGTCCAATCACGAAAAGAGTTGCAAACATTTCATTTGGAATTCCTAGAGCTTTTAAAATCAAGCCGCTATGAAAATCCACATTTGGATAAAGATTTCTTTGTACAAAATAATCATCTTGTAAAGCAATCTCTTCTATGCGAGTTGCTACTTTGATCAAATTCGTATCGATACCTAATTCATCGATTAATTGATCGCGAAGTTTTTTAAGTACTTTAGCACGTGGATCAAAATTTTTATAAACTCTATGTCCAAAGCCCATTAAGCGGAATGGATCGTTTTTATCTTTTGCTCTTTTAATAAATTCATCCACTCTATCAACAGTTGCTATTTCTTCAAGCATTCTAATAACGCCTTCATTTGCACCCCCATGAGCATGACCCCAAAGTGCTCCAATACCCGCTGAAATACATGCGTAAGGATGCGCATGAGTAGATCCTACAGCACGAACAGTAGAAGTAGAAGCATTTTGCTCATGATCTGCATGAAGCATAAACACAGTATCGAGTGCTTTTATTTCTATAGGTTTAAGTTCAACATGATCATAAGGATAAGTTCTTAACATATACAGGAAGTTTTCGGTAAATCCGCGATCCAAATTTGGATAAGCCATAGGAAAACCATTTTTATAACGATAAGCAGTAGCTACTATGGTAGGAATTTTTGCCACAATTCTAGCTGCCATCTCCATATATTCTTCCCTAACATTCATATTTAAATGATCAGGATAAAAAGCACTCAGTGATGAAACAGCACCTTGCAAAACAGCCATGGGATGAGCATTATCAGGAAAAGAATCAAAAAGACGATGCATACCCTCATGTATATAAGAGCGTTTTTTAAGTTCATATCTAAAAGACTCAAGCCTTTCACTGCTTGGAAGTTCTTTATAAAGTAAAAGATGCACTACATCTAAAAAAAGTTTATTTTCAGCAAGCCACTCTATAGGATATCCACGGTGCATTAAAATACCCTCTTCACCGTCAATATAGGTAATTTTTGATTTACAAGTAGCTGTAGAGGTTAAACCCTCATCGTAAGAAAACATTCCTGTTTGCTTATAAAAACTGCCCATATCCACAACACTTGGGCCAGAGGTACCATCATATATAGGGAAATCATAACTTTTACCATTTCTGTTATCAGTTACAGTAATAGAATTTGACATTTTCACTCCTTTATCTTTGCTTTTACTAATTCTAGCTAAAAAAGGCGATTTTAAACTTTTTCATTATCAAGAATTTAAAATTTCATTAATCTTTTTGAGTAGAAAAGTAACTTATGTTATTTGAGTTACTTTTTAATATTTGAAATAAATTTAATCGCACTCATCACAACAATAGCTTCAAACAAAGCCGTTAAAATTAGTGCCGAATAAAGTTCTTCGCTGATGACTTTTCCTGAATATCCTAGCGTAGCGGTAGCTATAAGAAGAGTCAAAGGCATAGAGTGACTCAGTCCAAATAAAACCATATTTTGAAATCCAATTTTTTTCCAAAAAACACTGGCACACAAAATTCTCAAACCTACCATCACAAACATCAGCAAAATAGCATCAAGTACGATTTCGTATTCTAAAATCATTTTAAGATCAAAAGTAGTTCCTATATGAATAAAAAAGATCGGAATCAAAAAGCCATGTCCAAAACTAGAAAGCTTATGTTCTAAATCCTTTTTATGATCAAAAAAGGTTGCGATGAAAGAGCCTGCAATGAAAGAGCCTAAAACGATTTCAAGTTTTGTGATAATCATGGCTACAATGATTAAGATAAAAATTGCCATACAAAATCTTATATCTTTTTCATTTTTATCTTCCCAAGGCATCAGCACGACTTTAAGTTGAGGATACCACCAAAAAAGCACACCCAAAACTTTAAAACCGAGCAAACAAAGCCCTAAAAATATATTAAGATATAAAATACTTTGTACCACATCGATAATATCTGTTCCCTCGCGCAAAAAAGCTCCCGCTATAGTTAAAAGCACTATGGAAACAACCTCAGCCAATGTTGCTACTATCATCGCTGCATTAAGCCAATAACATTCTTTGCCAAAATCCTTATAGAGCAAAGATAAAAGTCCCACACTCATAACCGGAATAATCAAAACAAACACAAAAGAAAGCTCAAAAATCCACACTATAGCGGATGAAAAAGAATAAAGTAAAATGATATAAAAAAAGCTTTTTTTGGCAATTTCTTTATCCATATTAAAAAAAGCACGCAAATTAACTTCCATGCCTGCTATAAACATAAGATAATAAAAACCCACATTAGCCAAAATAGTAAAATTTTCACTCTTTCCTATAAAACCAAAATACGCCATAAGTGCGCCTAAAATGATTTCAGTAGCTGAAATCGGTAAACGCAAAATTTTAGCTATATGTGGAGAAAATAGCAAACATAAAGCTATAACGATAAGAATTTGTAGATCAATTAAACCCTGTGAATCAATGACACTCGGATGCAAAAGTAAATCCCATTTCTTTAAGTTTTACTATATCACGACTCGGTTCTTCGCCTTTTGTGGTAAGATAATCGCCTATTACAATAGCGCTTGCACCCGCTTTAAAAATTTCATATTGTCTTTCTTGCAATACCACTTCACGACCCCCTGCTGCCATAACCACAGTATTAGGTAAAGCTTCTTTGGTATCGCTTATAATTTTCAAAGCCTCATCTGCACTTAATTTTGGCACTTGCAATTTTAAATTCTCATTTGCAATGAAAAAATTAATAGGGGTTGAAAAAGGTTGTAATTCTTGTAATGATTTTCTCAAGCTTATCCTGTCCTCTTCGCTTTCTCCCATACCATAAATTCCGCCACAACAAAGCATAAGTCCTGCTTCTTTGGCGTTTAAGTTAGTTTGAAATCTACTTTCCCAAGTATGAGTGGTACAAATTTGTGGAAAAAATTCTTTTGAAGTTTCAAGATTATGATTATAAGAAAAAATTCCTACTTTTTTAAGCTCTTTTAATTGCTCCAAACTTGCCATACCATTACAGGCTATAAGAAGTAAATTAGGCACTTCTTTTTGAACTGCATGTGCTGCTTTGCAAACATATTCGAGTTTTTCATCATCAAGCCCAAGACCTGCTGTAACCAAACAAAAAGCTAAAGCTTCATTTTTCTTAGCTATTTTAGCCTCTAAAACAATTTGTGAAATTTCTTTTTGGCGGTATTTTTGTATATTTGTTTTTACATAAGCACTTTGAGTGCAGTATTTACAATCTTCAGAACAATTCCCACTTGCTATATTTGAAATAGCGCAAAGCATAACTTTCATAATCAATCCTTTATTTCTTTTTTAATTTTGCATTTTAAACATTCTAAAAATGTACCTTTTTTTAACTCTTTTATCACCAAATTTTCTCCACACTCTTCACATTTTTCATCGCTTGGTTTATATTTACTTATAAAATTGCATTTTGGATAAGCGCTACAACCATAAAATTTACCACGCTTTGAAAAACGCTCCACTATCTCACCCTCTTTACAACTTGGACAAGCAATGCCTGTGCTATTTGCTTTAGCCTTGCTAGCACTTACTTCAGCTTCATTCTTGCTTTCATTTTTTAAATTTCTTGAATATTTGCATTTTGGAAAATTTAAACAAGCTACAAATTCTCCAAAGCGCCCTTTTCTAATCGCAAGCTCACCGCCACAATCAGGGCAATTTTCACCTAATTTAGTCACCGTTTTTTGACTTGCGATTTTTGTTTTTCCTTCTTCGATCTTTCTCATAAAAGGATAGTAAAATTCTTTTAAGGTTTCTTGCCAACTCGCCTTATCTTCTGCGATCTCATCTAAAGTATTTTCAAGATTTGAAGTAAATTTGCTATCTACTATATCGCTGAAATTTTTTTCAAGTACTTCAGTTACACTAAAAGCAACTTCACTAGGAATGAGTTGTTTTTTATCGATTTTTACATAATCACGGCTTGTAAGTATAGAAATAGTCGGTGCATAGGTTGAAGGGCGACCTATACCTAAGCTTTCAAGTTTCTTCACAAGTCCAGCTTCAGAGTATCTTGAAGGAGGTTCTGTAAAATGTGAATTCATTTCTAAATTTTGCACTTTTAAATTTTCACTAATTTTAAGATTTGGTAAAATTTTATCCTTATCCATATCACCATAAACTTTATAATACCCATCAAAAAGAATTTTTCTACCGCTTATCTTAAACACTGCCCTGTCGTTTTTTACAAAAACATTTTGAGTTTGAGAGATAGCAGGATTCATCTGACAAGCTAAAAAACGATTGTAGATAAGTGCATAGAGCTTTAATTCGTCTTTATCTAAAAATTTAGCTGCGATTTCTGGAGTAAAATTTAAATTAGTAGGGCGTATAGCTTCGTGAGCTTCTTGTGCGCCTTTAGCTTTTGTAGTATAAACATTTGCTTTGCTTGGAAGATAGTCTTTGCCAAAATTTGACTGTATAAATTTTCTTGCATTTTCAACTGCTTCTTTGGCTAAATTCAAACTATCTGTTCTCATATAGGTAATCACCCCCATCACGCCCTCATGGGTATTTACCCCTTCATAAAGCTTTTGAGCTATCATCATAGTTTTTTTAGGGTTAAATCCCAAACGATTGCTTGCGCTTTGTTGTAGGGTTGAAGTCATAAAAGGTGGAGGTGGAGCGATTTTTCTTTCTTTGCTTTCTATATCACTTATAGCATAATTTTCATTTTTACACGCTTCAAAAACAAGTTTTGCACGATCTTTATTTGTAAGGGTAAGCTTTTCTATCTTTACCTTATCAAATTCAACAAGTTCTGCGTCCAAATCCTTTTGAAACATCATATCTATACTAAAATATTCCAAAGGAACAAAAGCGCGAATTTCTTTCTCACGATCAACGATAATCTTTAAAGCTGCACTTTGAACACGACCCGCGCTTAAACCTCTTTGAATTTTTTGTCCTAATAAAGGACTTAATTTATACCCTACAATACGATCTAATAAACGCCTAGTTTGCTGAGCATTAACAGAATTCATATCAAGTTTTCTAGGATTTTTTAGAGCGTTTTCAATAGCATTTTTAGTAATCTCATGAAAAACAATACGCGGTAAAACATTCTCATCTTTGCCTATAGCTTTGGCAATATGATAAGCTATAGCCTCACCCTCTCTATCCTCATCGGT